>NZ_JAKJTA010000032.1:0-43846 GCF_050337555.1 Vibrio profundum | reverse complement strand
CCTGTACTAATTGCCCGTGAGGCTTAACCATACAACACCTAAGGGGTTTTGTGGACTCAAAGCCAAGAACGAATTGAATGTGTGATGAACTTTTAAAGCCAGCTTTCCGAATTTAAGCATTTGCTTGGCGACCATAGCATTGTGGACCCACCTGATTCCATGCCGAACTCAGAAGTGAAACGCAATAGCGCCGATGGTAGTGTGGGGTTTCCCCATGTGAGAGTAGGACATCGCCAGGCTTACTTTAGGTCTTCATCTTTTAGAAAAAGATGAAAGCCAAAACCTGAATAAAGCAATCTTTCCATAAGACTTTATTTAGATTGAAATCCTGCTCATTGAGGCAGGATTTTTAATGTATCGACAAGCAATCGTTTGCCTTTTGGGGCTGTGGTTGCTGCAGACAACAAATTTAGTGCGGAGTGGTAGTTCAGTTGGTTAGAATACCGGCCTGTCACGCCGGGGGTCGCGGGTTCGAGTCCCGTCCACTCCGCCATTTATTGTAGACCTCGCTATTATGCGGGGTTTTTTGCAATATGGGCTTAGTAAAACTAAGCCAAAAGTCGAATTTAGGAAGGACTCTGGATTCTCATGAGAGCCGGGTTTTTCCTCCGCACTGAATCATTCCACACATTGTGGAATGCCCATAGCCAAAGCGCTGGGATTCCCCTCTCTCTATCCATTTATGTTAACTAGAGATAATGTTTGGTGTCTCCATGTCTTTTGACTTAAGAAAAATACTCTTTTTGGTTGTTGGTGTCCTCGTCGTTTTAACTTTGGCTTATGTCGCCAGTTCAGACCGAGGAAAAATTAAAACGCGCCCGATCCTACAAATGCTGGTCATTGAATTAGTGCTTGCTTGGGCATTAATGAAAACAACGGTGGGATTAACGGTTGTTAGTGCCATCAACAGCTTCTTTAAAAAGCTACTTGGCTACGCTAGCTCAGGCACTGACTTCGTGTTTGGTGGGTTAGTGGAAAAAGGTCACTTTGTTTTTTATCTGAACGTGCTAATGCCGATCATTTTTATCTCTGTCCTCATTGGTATTCTACGCCACTTTAGAATATTACCTATTATCATTAAGGTAGTAGGACTCGGTCTGAGCAAAATTAATGGCTTAGGCAAGGTAGAGTCTTTTAACGCGGTAAGCTCACTGTTGGTTGGCCAGTCTGAAAACTTTATTGCCATCAAACAGCTGATTCCTGAAATGAGCAATCAACGCTTATTCACGCTTTCTGCTACTGCTATTTCAACCGTGTCGATGTCAATTGTGGGTTCTTACATGCAGATGGTTGAACCTCGTTATGTCGTGACGGCTATCTTGCTTAATATGTTCAGTACTTTCATTATTGTTTCTGTAGTGAATCCTTACGAAGTTAACGAAGCCGATGAGCTTCTCGAGCAGCCAGGCCATCGTAAACAAAGTTTCTTTGAGATGATCGGTGAGTACATCATGGACGGTTTTAAAGTCGCGGTGGTTGTCTCAGCGATGATGATCGGCTTTGTCGCACTCATTACCGCGATTAATAACGTGTTTGATATGGTGTTTCACCACACCTTCCAAGAGGTACTGGGCTACGTATTCGCCCCTGTTGCCTTTATGTTGAACATTCCTTGGCATCAAGCGGTGACGGCAGGCAGTATTATGGCAACTAAAGTCGTGGCTAACGAGTTCGTCGCTATGATGGATTTAGGCAAAAACGCTCACGTTCTCGATCACCATACCGTTGGCGTTGTATCTGTCTTCCTCGTTTCGTTTGCCAACTTCAGTTCGGTTGGTGTGATTTCTGGCGCGGTGAAAGGACTTTGCTCCGAGAAAGGCGATATTGTGGCGAGCTATGGTTTTAAATTGGTTTACACAGGTTTGCTGGTTAGCTTGTTATCTGCGGTCGTCGCAGGGATCATGATTGCCTAATTGCTGCGGCAGTTATACTAGCTTGTCCTAAAATAGAGAAAGCCATGTTATTTAACATGGCTTTTTTCGTTTCTGTGCGTGGTCAATTTAGGCCTTGAAAAGGCTCTACTAAAGACGTGTGAATAAATTCTTGGGCGGCTAAGAGCGAAACTGATTGATTTTATTGTTCTGTCAGTAAAACATAGCGGCCATGAGATCTAAACATGAATTAGAACAATAAATCATCATGCTGGGCGTTCTATGATGCCCTGTCTTTTTGTCCAAGTATGTTTGCTGGTCAATCGCCAGATAACCTCGGACGTTGACTCGCAAGCTCAGGTTTACGGGTAGACAGCATGGTGTTTGATGGGCTGAGTTAGGAGTTAAAAGTAAGATATGTCTGTGTATGACACAATTTGTATTATCGCTGCGTTGGCGGTGTTTATTGCCATGTTTAATCATAGGTTTGGTCGATTTCAAACGACAATAGCGATCACGGGCTGGTCGGTTGCGATTTCTGTTTCGTTGATCTTGTTGAGCCGCCTAGGCTTAGTATCGTTGCATCAGCAACACGAGCTGGTTGATATGTTGGAACATATCCAGTTTGATGACTTTTTGCTGAAAGGTGTGTTGGGCTTTTTGTTGTTTGGCGGTGCACTTAACATTGAGTTACCACACCTCAAAGATCAAAAATTAGAAATTTCTTTTCTCGCCTTGGTGGCCACTTTATTTTCGACCTTCTTTATTGGGGGTGTCATGTACTTTCTCTTTCAGAAAGTAGGCATCCCAATCGACTTTATCTACTGCTGTTTATTTGGAGCACTGATTTCTCCAACTGATCCAATCGCGGTGTTGGCCATTGTCAAAAAAATGCGCGCGCCACAGCGAGTATCGACCCAAATTGAAGGGGAATCATTATTTAACGATGGTGTTGGCTTAGTGGTTTTTGTGACGCTTTACCAAGTGGCCTTTGGTGAGTCGACGCCGACGGCGTGGGGGACGCTAGAACTGTTTCTCCATGAAGCGGTAGGGGGAATCGTTTTTGGTTTATTGCTAGGGGGTGTTTTCCATCAGCTTATAAAGCGAAGTAGCGATAGCATGATGCGTCTGATTCTTACTATGCTGATCCCGACGGCTGGGTATGTATTGGGTGAGCACCTAGATGTGTCCGCGCCGCTCGCGATGGTCGCAGCGGGTATTATTATTGGCAATATCACCCGACGAGGATTTGATCAGCAGGAGTCTGAGCAAATGAGCCATTTGTGGGAGTTGGTTGATGAGATCTTGAACGCGATTTTATTTTTGCTGATAGGCCTTATTATGCTGACGTTTAGCTTCCACTACTTAGATATTATTGCGGTGCTGATTGCGGTGCCTATGGTGCTAAGCAGCCGCTATATCAGTGTTAAAGCATCCTATCTGTTGTTTAGTCGTTTTCGTCGATACAATCCGGAATCCGTGAAAGTCCTCACTTGGGGTGGGCTGCGCGGTGGTTTAGCACTCGCGATGGCGATGGCGATTCCAGCGGGCGTGCAGCAGGTCCATGGCGTCGATATCAAAGAAATCTTGGTCTTAATGACTTATGCGGTGGTGGTGTTTTCTATCATAGTGCAGGGTTCAACCATCACGCCTATGATAACCAAGGCGAAGGAATGGGAAAAGAACGGGTACTGATGCGAAACAATAAATAGAATAAAAAAAGCCAGTGGTATACACCACTGGCTTTTTTTATTACTGAGTTTTACGAGCGGCTTGGTTAGTACATGACTTAGCTCTGGGCAGAATGTACTAAAGTGAGTGCTTTTTTGCTGACGTCATTGGCTGCTTGTAGCATGTTTTGCTGTTCTAACGTGGTGGCCAATAAATGATAATCACGCACACTCGAGCGTATCGATAAAGACTTTTCTAGATGCTGCTGGGCGTTGGGCCATTGTTTATCTTTCATTTCAAATTGTGCCAGCGCGCTCAGAGCATCCGCGTTATTACCATTCTTGTTTAAGGCTTGCTCAAGCAGCAATCGAGCATCTTGGTTATCTGTTAGCTCAATCTCAGGAAGCAAGGTGTATAACGCACCAATCGATTGCTTTTTGAGGGTCGATTTAATCAGATCGAATGCCGGAGTTGATGCTTGTTTGTCAACGAGCAGTTTCGCGTAGTGCACAATGATCTCCGGTTGAGCTTTACTCTTTTTCGCTAGCTGATCCCAATGCTGAATCAGAGTATCGTTGCTTTGGTGCAAAGCGATGTCTGACAGTAAACCACACTGTACTTGCACCTCGAGTTGCTGTAATTGCACTTCACTTAGCGCTTTCACTTTGCGTAGTTGGGGCAGGATATCCGATAGGGCTTGCCATTTTTGCAATTCAACATACACCTCTTTGAGTAGCTGAAGCGCGAGTGGGTGGTTGGGGTTGGTTTTGGTTAGCTGAATTAGGCTGTCATAAGCTTGCTGATACTTTTGCAGGCGGATTTGTTGTTTGGCGCGAGTTAGTGAGACCACTAGTTTTGAATCAGCCTGTTTCTCAGCCAGCTGCAAGTAATGATCTCGCTTGCTTTCCTCTCCCATTTCCAACGCGGCTTCTGAGGCAACTAGGTAGCAAAGCAGTGGCATGTCGTGGTGTGATGCTCGGCGTGTGACTTTACGTTCCGCCTGTTTCCAGTCACCTTCTAACCATTTTATAACGCCTTCATTGGTGTCGCGTCGGGCGCGGCGTATTTTTCGCACAGTCAACCATTGCCAAGTGGTTGAGCTGGAGCGAATCAACTTTTTCAATATACTCTCAAGGATAAATAAACCCGCCAGTGCGGCGATTACAAAAATCATTAGGGTGGTGACGCTCATTTCTAGCGTTTTATTGGCGATGGAGATCAACACATAGCCTTGCTGGCCTGCGTAATGTGAGCCAACAAAGAGCCCACCGCCAAGAACAATAAACAAGAAAATCAGTCTAAACATTATTTATCCTCCCCAGTGAGGCTGGTCACTTTGGTATTGATGCGCTGCTCAATCACTTTAGACAGTGCACTTTGTGATTCGAGTTTGACAGGATAGTCGATATGAATGTTTTGTTTAGTGAGCGCTGCTAAAGTGGATTCAAATTGCTTCACTTGTGTGTTGTCTTGGTTGAAGAACGAACGCGACCAAGTAGAAGCGGTACCCAGCGCTGTCGAGTAGATGGCATTATTTTCGTCGTATACTGCTTTGATTGCCAAATCGAGTTTCGCAATCATATTCTCTTGCAAATAGAACTCTTGTTTGGGTGACAATAGCGGGATGACGTTACCGTCTCGTGAGCGGAAAGTGATGAAGTGGGCGGAGAAGTCTTTTAGTGATGTCAGCAGGTTGCTCTTCCAGTCATGAATATCAGTGCTGACTTCCGGTTCTTGCTCAGTGTTAGATTGCGGTAAGATGGCATTCGCTAGTGGCAGTTGAGTGATTTGTTTTTGCAATGCCATTAAGCGCAGCACTAGCCCGTCTTGATCGACAATAGGCAGTGATTTTAGCTTGGTGATGTCTTCAGCCATCGCTTTGCGCAGTGGGAATAGGTTTGGATCGTTGAGCGCGGCGATGCGTTGATCGGCATCTTCCATTAAAGCGATGGCACTGGATATATCGTGTTCCATATACAACTTACGCCCAGCCAGTTTCACCAAGTAATTGGCTTCCGCGAGCATCCAATCGCTAGGGCGGCGACCTTTCATATCAGACAGTGCCATTTGCAGGCTCTTAATACTTTTCTGCTTTTGCGCTAAAGCGACATCAGTTGCGTGGTTTAAGTTGGTAATTTGTTGCTGTGTTTTCGTGGTAACCGTGCTGAGCTGACTATCTAATTGGTTCTGATTTTGTTGTAGTTTCTGCTGCAGTTCATTGATTTGAGTTTGGTACTGCTGACTGTTTAGGTGGATTTTATAGGCTAATCCGCCGCCGACAACAATGGACACAAGTAGCGCTAAAGCGGCCAATTTAGACCCACGTTTTGGTTGAGTCTTAGCCTCAGCGTTGGCTTGTGGTTTGGATGGCTTCTCAGACGATGCTTTGGTGTCTTTTTTCTCAGGTTCATTATGCTGATCGTTATTCTTTTTCATTTGCTTAAAGTCCTGTATTACTGATTCCTAATCGCAGCGAGCAGATCAGAGTTGGCTGCGCTACGTGTATTGATGATATGGCTGAACCCTAAAGCTTTCGCATCAGCGTGAATGCGTTGACTTGGGACAAGCAGTGTTCGCCCTAGCAACCAAGTTTGGTATGCAGGTTGAATATGAGACATAAATAGGTGCAGCTGCTGGCTGCTTGTGATGACGATGCTTTGCACATTCCGTTTTTGCCAAAGTGGGATGCACACGTTAGATAGAAATGGGAGAGGTTCGCGGCGATAACTTTCGAGGTAGTGGACACAGGCTCCACGTTCCTGCAGCGTTTGATATAGAGTCTCACGGCCACCGTTACCGCGTAGGATGAGAACCTTTTTACCAGTTACATTCTGTAAATCATCCAATTCGAGTAAGTGCTCACTATCGCTTTTTTTTGGGTGTTGAACTGGGAGAGAACATACATTGTGTAATGTGTCAGCTGTCGTCTTACCAATAGCGAAATAGCTCGTTTGTTTGGGCCAGTGAGCAACGTCGTGTCTTATTTGATATTGTTGAGTTAGGTATTCTTGAGCGAAAGTTACCGCATGTTGGCTAACCGCAATGACGATATCGACGCTATGCAGCTGGGCAGTCAAATGTGGTAACTCGTTGCCAGGGAGAATTGTTACAACAGGGTGATGAATAGCTTCAATGCCCACTTTTTCCAACAGGTTGCCCAGTTTTTTCCCTTGCTCCCCGGGGCGCACTACCAACACGCTCATTGGATTATGAGTGCTCGGTATACAGTTTCGTTAAGATTGATTCTGCGCCATCGGCCAGCAGTTGTTGGGCTAATTGAGTACCCAGTTGTTTAGCTTGCTGACGTGGGCCGCGAATTTCGCCACGAATGATTTCTGACCCATCGGGCTCACCGACAAGTGCTCTAAGCCACAATTGATCGCCTTCCAGCTCCGAATAGCTGCCGATAGGCACTTGGCAGCCGCCTTCTAGAGTCAGGTTCACCGCTCGCTCACAGGTGACTCGGTCGGCGGTGTCTGGGTGATTCAGTGGTGCCAATAAAGACAATAGACGAGAGTCGTCTACGCGGCACTCTATTCCCACAGCCCCTTGCCCAGCAGCCGGCAGAGATTCGGTGTCTTCGATGTAACTTTGTATTCTTTGTTCCAGTTCTAATCGCTTTAATCCAGCTGCCGCGAGGATAATGGCGTCGTAGTCACCAGTGTCTAGTTTACCCAGTCGTGTACCAACGTTGCCCCGCAGCTCCTTAATCACCAAATCTGGTCGCGCGGCTTTGATTTGGCATTGGCGGCGTAGGCTGCATGTGCCTACTACAGCCCCAGCGGGTAAGTCAGAGATTGATTGGTATTGATTAGAGACAAACGCATCACGTGGGTCTTCACGTTGGCAAATGGTCACCAGTCCCAAGCCTTCAGGGAATTCGCCTGGCACATCTTTCATTGAATGAACGGCGAGGTCGGCTCTACCTTCTAACATCGCCACTTCAAGCTCTTTCACAAATAGCCCTTTACCACCCACTTTCGCTAATGGTGAGTCGAGGATGATATCGCCTTTCGTGACCATAGTGACGAGCTCAACTTGGAGTCCGGGGTGCGCTGCGATCAGTGCATCTTTTACATAGTGAGCTTGCCAGAGTGCGAGTGGACTTTTGCGTGTTGCAATGCGAATGGTATTGGACGTAGTCATGCTATTTTTGTGTTTGGAGTCGAAAGACCAATCGTATCATCCTATAAAACAAAAGTATTTCTATTGAAGTTAGGTGCGCCGCAATTGGAGACAGAAAATAACCGCTAAAGGACAAATAGTGTGATTGATCTCTCGTTTATAAAACGGATTATTATTAGAAAAAAGAGATACGTACCACACTATGCTCCAGTGAAAACGGATAAACAGCTTGATGCTTAACGGTTATTCGTGGTCGTTCATTTCTTTACCAAGAATTGAAAAAGTGTTACATTGATCACGTTTTACGACTGATTTTGCACAAAAGACAGTCAGGGCGATTGTTGAGACTCAAACCAAGGACTTCACCTTGCAGGCTTATACAGAGACGTTAATACAAAGATTGGACCAGCTTAACCAGCAGCGTGTTGAGCGGGCGTTGGCCCTTATGAGTCTGCCGAGTCAGCGAGTTTTTCACCTAATTCCCGCCTTATTTCATTTTAATCACCCTTCAATTCCCGGTTACTACGACGAACATGTCCCATCAGGGGTCTCTGCTTTTCAATCCAGTTCGGCTTTGCTTAGTCTTCTCGAAGATATGGGTTTTAACGCAGAGCAGAAAGCGACAGAAACCAGCCCACATTGCGATATCTTAGCGCTTTATACTATGGGCAGTACTTCGTCGATTGGCCAAAGTTCCTCAAGCGATTTGGATGTCTGGGTATGTGTGTCCCCATCTCTTGAGAAAGAACGCCGTGATAAACTGGCCGAAAAGTGCAGTCGGATTACGGCATGGGCGCAGAAGTTAGGGGTAGAAGCCAATTTCTTTCTGATCGACGAGCAAAGGTTTCGCAGTAACTGTTCTGAGGAAATGACGGGTGACAACTGTGGTTCATCTCAGCACTTATTATTGCTTGATGAGTTTTACCGCTCTGCGGTTCGATTAGCAGGGCAACGTTTGGTCTGGCAGATCGTGCCACCAGAAATGGAAGAGTGCTACGACGAATACGTCGCTGAGCTTTGCCAAGCAGGTTACATTGATTGTGATGAGTGGATAGACTTTGGGCAGCTAGATGGTATCCCAGCCGAGGAATACTTTGGCTCCAATTTATGGCAGTTATATAAGAGTATCGACTCTCCATACAAGTCGGTGCTCAAAGCCATCTTACTTGAGGCGTACTCTTGGGAGTATCCCCACACTCAATTGCTCAGTCTAGATACCAAACGACGCTTTTTTGCTTATCAACAAGACCTGTACGGGATGGACGCCTATTACCTGATTCTCGAGAAAGTCTCTCGCTATTTGGAGCGGATTGGTGATACGACGCGGATGGAGTTAGTCCGTAAGTGTTTTTACCTTAAAACGCACGAGAAGCTGTCGCGAGATCCTGGGGTGGGTTCTGTTCAATGGCGACGCGATGCGTTAGCTGAGATGGTGCAGACGTGGCAGTGGAGTCAGGCAACATTACAAGAGCTTGATGACCGTCGTCACTGGAAAGTAGAACAGGTTAAAGTTTTTCATCATGCGTTACTTGATGCGTTGATGCTGAGTTATCGAAACCTCATTCAATTTGCACGGCGTAATGGCATTACTTCACGCATCAGCCCCCAAGATATCAGTATTTTAGCCCGCAAGTTGTATGCCGCTTTTGAGGTGTTGCCGGGTAAAGTTACCCTGCTCAATCCGCAGATTTCGCCTGATTTACATGAACCTGATCTTACGTTTATTGAAGTGCGTAAGGGACGGGTGAATAAACCGGGCTGGTATCTGTATAAGCAGCCTCTTGTCGCACACCGCATCATTGGCCAGCCAAAGCTCGAGCATAATGAATACCTCAGCAAATTGGTGGCGTGGGCGTTCTTCAATGGCTTGATCACGGAAGGTACCCGATTGCATTCTGTGGTGCGCGATGCTCACATCGATATCGATAAGTTTTATCAAATGGTCAGCGATCTACGCAATACGTTTTCGTTGCATAAACGCCGTCCGACAATGCAAGCACTGTCGAGTCCATGTGAGATTAGCCAATTGGCTATGTTTATTAATTTTGAATCGGATCCCACAGCAGATATTAGCGCTAAGTCGTTGAAAGTGGATTTGAAAAATACCGATATATTTAGCTTTGGTGCTGAGCCGGTGAGTTTGGTTGGCAGTGTTGATTTGGTTTACCGCAATTCATGGCACGAAGTGAGAACGTTGCACTTTAAAGGTGAAACCGCCATTCTCGATGCATTGAAAACCATATTGGGCAAAATGCACCAAGATGCGCTGCCGCCGGAATCGGTGGATGTGTTTTGCTATAGCAAAAACTTGTGCGGCGTCATGCGTAACACCATTTACCAACTGTTGGCAGAATGTATCGAACTGCGCTTAACGCCATTTGAGCAAGACAAGAACCGCACTTTCAAAGCGATTCGAATTGGCAGCACTATGTATGGCTTGTTTTTTGAGCGTCGTGGTGTCTCGGTACAGAAACTGGAAAATGCGATAGATTTTTATCGCTGCATTTCAACCAATAAACTGACAGGCTCAACCTTGTTAGTGATCGATAAGGAAAAGGATTATCAGCTACCGCATGTGGTGGATGGTTTTGCCAGTGAAGGCTTGATCCAGTTTTTCTTCGAGGATACGGAAAAAGGTTTCAATATCTATGTGTTAGATGAAGCCAATAAAGTGGAAGTCTACCATCAGTTTAGTGGCGAGAAAGATGAGATGATTGCGGATGTGAATAACTTTTACACCTCAGTGAAAGATGAATCTAAGCTTTCAAATCAACTGATCAACTTCAACCTTCCCCAGTATTATCAAATTGTCCATGGCCAAGGCGCGGGTGATTATGTTGTGCCTTATCGCAACGACAATGCCCCGCAAGTTAGGCCTGCTAGAACGGCGACCGCTTAGCAAACCTTCACTCCTGGCCAATCGTATTGTTATGGCCAGTCTATGTGTTCGTCACACTGCTTTTCGCACTCTTGCTTCACCAATTGCAGAAAGGCAATACCCGTTTTCGAACATGTCCAAGTACCGTCGAGCAACTTGCAGTGATAGCCACCTGATTTTGATGCTAGCCATAGTTCATGCATCGGTTCTTGGCGATTAATAATGATTTGGCTACGATCCTCGAATTCTAGCGTCATGACATTACCTGTCGTTTCGTAGTCAATGTCCGCGCCAGACTCATCGATCATTTCCTCAATAATCTGAAGTTGTTCATCGACATGTTGATGAAACTCAGTGTCGTTCATCTATTATTATCCTATTGCATTTCTTGAGTGTGGTGCGATTATAGGGGGCATTGAATGAATAATCACGATATGCGTCATGAAAAAACCTCTTACCGCACTGCTTGTGCTTAGCGCGCTCGCACTTTCTGGCTGTGGCCAAACGGGCCCGTTATACATGCCTAAAGATAAAGTGACCAACCAAGCACCTTCGACGAACTCAAGTGAACCAACAACGGAAACCCAAACTCAGTCCGCACAATAGCGATTGAGTGACGGATATCGACAAAATAAGGTAGGAAAAGTGGATTATTTCAACTATCGATCTGATGGGCAGCTTTGGGCCGAAGACGTTGAGCTGTCTGAGGTCGCGGAGCGTTTTGGAACGCCATTGTACGTATACTCACGAGCAACGCTTGAGCGGCACTGGAAAGCCTTTGATGACTCTCTGGCTCAGCACCCACATTTAGTGTGTTATGCGGTTAAAGCCAATTCAAACCTTGGCGTGCTGAATGCGTTGGCTCGGTTAGGTTCGGGTTTTGATATCGTTTCTGGCGGTGAACTAGAAAGAGTGATTGCTGCGGGCGGCGACCCATCCAAAGTGGTGTTTTCTGGAGTAGGAAAAACAGCGGATGAAATGAAACGCGCGTTAGAGCTAGGAATTAAATGCTTCAATGTTGAGTCTGAGACCGAACTGGAGAGATTGAATCAAGTTGCAAGTGAGGTTGGGGTGAAAGCGCCCGTTTCTTTGCGCATAAATCCGGATGTGGACGCCAAGACTCACCCTTATATTTCCACTGGCCTTAAAGACAACAAATTTGGTATTGCATTTGATAGGGCCAATCAGGTCTACGCTCTCGCACAAAGTTTGCCGAATTTAGAGGTTCAGGGTATCGACTGCCATATCGGTTCCCAATTGACCGAACTCACGCCGTTTATTGACGCAACAGACAGGTTGCTGGCGTTGATTGATGACTTAACCAACCAAGGTATTACCATCAAACACCTTGATGTTGGGGGGGGGCTTGGCGTTGTATATCGCGACGAGTTGCCTCCACAACCGTCTGAATATGCGCAAGCTTTACTGTCACGTTTGAAGAATCATCAGCAGCTTGAGCTTATTTTTGAGCCTGGTCGTGCGATTGCGGCGAATGCTGGTGTATTACTTACTCGTGTCGAATTTTTAAAGCATACCGAACATAAGAACTTTGCCATTATTGATGCCGCGATGAATGACTTAATTCGTCCGGCCTTATATCAAGCTTGGCAGGATATCATTCCGCTTTCGCCGAGGACGGGCGACGCGAAAACTTATGATTTGGTCGGGCCTATTTGTGAGACGGGTGATTTTTTAGGTAAAGATCGTGCACTTAATATTGAAGCTGGCGATTTACTGGCGGTACGGTCTGCTGGCGCATATGGTTTCGTGATGTCATCGAATTACAACACTCGAGCAAGAGTGGCGGAAGTGATGGTGGACAAAGCGAAGTGCCACTTGGTTCGTCAACGTGAAGAGTTGTCGAGTTTGTGGGCACTCGAAAATATACTACCGGAGTAAATTCAGTATTATGCACTTCCATTTTTCCAAAATGCATGGATTGGGTAACGACTTTATGGTCGTTGACTGCGTTACTCAGAACATTTTCTTCTCCCCGGATTTAATCCGTCGTTTGGCAAATAGACATACAGGGATCGGGTTTGATCAGCTGTTGATTGTTGAAGCGCCTTACGATCCAGAAACCGACTTCCACTATCGGATTTTTAACGCTGATGGCAGTGAGGTCGAGCAATGTGGTAATGGCGCTCGCTGCTTTGCACGTTTTGTGCAAATGAAAGGGCTGACCAATAAATATAGTATTAGCGTTAGCACTAAAAAAGGCAAAATGGTGCTAAATCTCGAAGATGATGAACGAGTTCGGGTCAATATGGGTGTGCCAGAATTTGAACCAAGTAAGGTTCCCTTTCGCGCAAAGCAAGCTGAAAAGACCTATATTATACGTACAGAGGCGCATACTTTGTTCTGTGGCGTTGTCAGTATGGGTAACCCCCATGTGGTGACCGTTGTTGAAGATGTCGATGCCACCGACATTGAGGCGCTAGGTCCACTATTAGAATCTCACGAGCGTTTTCCTGAGCGAGTGAATGCGGGTTTCATGCAAGTTGTCTCTCGAAATGAAGTGAAATTAAGAGTGTATGAGCGCGGCGCAGGGGAAACAAAAGCTTGTGGGAGCGGAGCTTGCGCTGCCGTTGCGGTTGGGGTGAGCCAAGGGCTCCTTGACGAGAATGTGGTGGTTCACCTTCCAGGGGGAGTGCTAAATATTCAATGGAAAGGGGCTGATAGGTCATTATTCATGACTGGCCCAGCGACCCATATTTATGACGGCCAGCTTTCAGTCAACTAAAGGAGAGATTTTGTCTCATATTGAAGCCGACCAACTCAGCGCAGAGATAGTGTCGGCGTACCTACAAGATAATCCAGATTTTTTCTTATCGAGATCAGAGTTGGTGGATCAGCTTTCACTGCCTTGTGATGAGCAAGGAGCGGTTTCGTTAGTGCACATCCAACTGACTCGACAACGGCACCGGATAGAGGCTCTAGAAGAAGAAATCACCGGCTTAATGTCCTTAGCCGCTAACAATGACAAGACCTTCTATGAATTTATGGACTTACAGGAGAAGATGCTAAAATGTGAGACGACTCGTGAGGTGATTACCGCCATTGAAGCTAAAGCGCGAGAGCTTAATTTGACGGCTTACGTTCGCCTGATTGAGTCTGATTCACTAATACATGGTTTGCCTCTTAGTCATTATCAAAGATTTAGTAATCAGCACCTAGCTGGGAAAAGTGCTTTTCTCGGCCGATTAAGGAAATCTGATCGGCAACTCATCTTAGGTGAAGGCGTCTCGGTTGCTGATCTTGGCTCGTGCGTCGTCTTACCTTTGATAAGTAAGCGGCCTTTAGGGGTTTTATCGTTTGTCAGTGAAGACGGCGGGCATTTTCAACCTCATATGGATACGTTATTTCTACGCCATTTAGCACTGGTTTTTACCCACCTAGTGCAGGTATTACCTTGGAATATAGCGAAAGGCGAATATGACACATACACCTCCCGTTCTTCCTAATAGTTTGCAGCAGCCGTTGGACCGTTTCTACGAGTATTTACGTAGTGAAAAAGGCCTCAGCCTGCACACGCAAAGAAACTACAAACAGCAATTAGGCACCATGGCGGTACACTTAGTTAGCTTGGGGCTAGAAAACTGGCAGCAAGTCGATGCGGCATGGGTCCGACAATTAGTGGGAAAAGGCAAACGTGATGGTATGAAAGCCAGCAGTTTGTCTACACGGTTATCATCGTTGCGCAGTTTTTTTGATTTTTTAATCTTGCGGGGCGAACTAGATGCTAACCCAGCCAAAGGGGTTTCTGCGCCGCGTAAGAGTCGGCCGTTACCGAAAAACCTCGATGTCGATGAAGTCGGTCAATTGCTAGAAGTGAATGAAGATGATCCTCTCGCAATTCGCGATCGCGCTATGATGGAACTCATGTATGGTGCGGGCCTTCGCTTAGCCGAGTTAGTCAGTATCAACGTTAAAGATGTTGGTTTTTATAGTGGTGAGATACGAGTCGTTGGTAAAGGTGACAAAGAGCGAAAGGTGCCGTTTTCTGGGCTGGCGAAAGAGTGGGTCTCGAAATGGTTAAAAGAACGGGGCGGGCTTGCCAACGCTGATGAAAAAGGGTTGTTTGTTTCCAAGTTAGGAGTGCGAATTTCTCATCGAAGTGTGCAAAAAAGAATGGCCGAGTGGGGGCAGAAACAAGCCGTGGCTAGCCATATTAGTCCTCATAAACTGCGGCACTCGTTTGCTACACATATGTTAGAGTCGAGCAATAATTTACGTGCGGTGCAAGAGTTGCTTGGCCACGAAAATATTTCCACTACTCAGATTTATACCCATTTAGATTTCCAACACCTAGCGCAAGCTTATGATGCCGCTCACCCGAGAGCGCGTAAGAAAAGGGACGACAAGTAGTGCGCTTTTATCGGCGCAGCACCGAGATAAAGGCAATTACGTTCGATCTTGACGACACCTTATACGATAACCGGCCTATCATATTGCAGTTGGAGCGACACCTCGAATCTTGGTTGCACCAGTATCACCCAGTGACGAGTACTCGCTCTAAGAGCTGGTGGCTGGCGCTAAAGCGTGCCGTGATCATTGAAAAGCCAAACCTGAAACATGATCTTACTCAGTGGCGCTGTTGTCAATTGCAGAAAGGGTTTGTAGATCTTGGATACCCAGCTAATGAGGCCAACCATGCCGCTTCAGCGGCGATGGAACAAGTTTCTATCTATCGAAATCGAGTGGATGTCCCTGCAGAGAGTTTGGGTGTGCTTAAGAGACTGGCGCAGAACTATCGGCTAGTGGCCATTACCAATGGTAACGTTAACGTTGAAAAAATCGGTTTGGCCTCTTACTTTGAAGCCACTTTTCGCGCTGGCCCTGATGGACGCTCTAAACCCTTTCCCGATCTTTTTGACCAAGCGAGTCAATATCTGGCGCTGCCTAGCAATAAGATTTTGCATGTCGGCGATAACTTGCGTACTGATGTCTTGGGGGCTAAGCGCTGCGGATTTCAGGCGTGCTGGTTTAACCCGCATACTGAGAATATCCGGACGAACGTCAAAGCACGTGTATTACCCGATGTTGAAGTGACTCACCTCAATCAATTGTTACTTTGGCTTTAGCTGGTGACCACTTTTATCAGCTTGATACACTTTCATGTAGTGTAGAAAGAAGTCGGAGAGCTGTTTAGCTTGTACCTGCTCTCCCATCGTGTACATCAGTTCACACCCTACTTCTAAAGTGCACAGGTGGCCATCTTCTTGGTTTCTGCGCAGGGTGTAGTTTGATGCCTTGTTAGGTGTGATATGCAGATGGGGTAAGGGCGTTAGCCAAGCACTTTTACGGACGATCTTTTTTGCTTCTTGCCAGGTAGAGTCAATGATGATGAATAGGGGTGTTTTGCTTGGTGTTGAGCGGTTGCTGTTTGCGGCGATTCTTGTGTGTACACTTTCGCTATCAGCGTCGGGAAAAAGCAAATACGCTTCTATGTCAGCTTGATTGATCAAGGTGATGAGCGATTGGGGTGGCGCAACTCGATCCCATTGATGAACTGAGCAGTGAGGGAGACTTTTTGCTAAAAACTGCCCAGTGTTAGTTGAGCGAGTCGTTTCTTTTGGGTGCGTTAATAGCGCGATATGTGTGTTGCTATCTAGGGTTGGGATACGCTGGCAGATGCACTGGTGAGTGAAGCCGCAGCGGGGACACTTATGTGGGGAGGTCATAGTTACACCCATTCTATTTATTACCTGATCATTTCTGCCAATTTGAATACTCCATAACGGAATCGGAGTGTGTGCAATTGATGCGCGTTACTGAAAATAGCAATAATACAACTAGTGACACGGAGACGAGCCCCACGGCGACTAGTGACACCAAGGCCCGTAAGTTCTAGATGATGTGTTGTATAATCATCTTCCTATATAGTTCATCGCATTGGCTTCAGGTTATGTACTGGCAGAGGTTACGCTGCTGATGTTTATAGAAGATTACGCCTAGATTATCAACCGGTTTTCATTTGCAGTCTGTTTTTATTGGCGACCAGTTTCCGATTCGAGTACGCCCTAGTTTAATAATCTGCTAGGGTACACGCTGAACTTATCATTAGGTATTCACATGGCGTATTGGCTGTTTAAAACGGAACCGGATACATTTTCCATTGATTCACTCCGTGTGAATCAAACCTCTTGCTGGGAGGGTGTACGTAACTACCAAGCAAGAAATATGATGAGAGATAAGGTTAAGCTGGGGGATTCGGTACTGATCTATCACTCTTCATGTAAGACGATTGGGATTGCTGGTGTCGCGAGAGTGATTAAAGAAGCTTATCCTGATCATTTTGCGTTCGATCCTGCAAGTGAATACTACGATCCCAAATCTGATCCAAATAGTTCACGCTGGGTGATGGTTGATATTGAATTTAGGGAAAAGTTTTCGCGAATCATTCCCTTAAGCAAATTAAAAAGTTTAGCAGAACTTGCTGATATGCCATTGGTAAAGCGTGGCATTCGTTTATCAGTGATGCCAGTCCGAGAAAGCGAGTGGCAAGCTATTATGGCACTCGCAAAATAGTGTTACTCGTTACACAAGAATGTGCTGACGTAGATACTGGGCTACGGCTTCTTCGGAATTGGTGCCTATGATTTCTTGATTAGGCAGTGCATCGAATACTTTGTGATGTGCACTTCCCATTACTAAGCCCTTGCCCGCCATCGATAGCATCTCGACATCGTTCATTCCGTCGCCAAAGGCAATACAGTCTTCTAATTTGTATGTTAATTGGCGTGCAACGGCTTTAAGGGCTTCCCCTTTAGACACACCTGCAGCCATGACTTCTAGGCACCACGGCGTCGAAAATACCACGTAGATTTGATCACCAAAGGTGTCGTTAAGCTTTTTTTCGTATTCGACTAGATGGTCGTGATCATGACTGGGGTGGGTAAAAAAGATTTTTGCGATATTGGTGCAGGGTGCTTGCTCTGAATCGAATAGCTGGTAGTTAAAGCCAGATTCATTGTGGAACTGACGTATCACTTCATCTTCTTGGTTTAAAAGCCACTGATCGCCCTGATAGACATGCACCTTCATCTCTGGATCGTCTTGCACGACGTTAATAATGCTTTGCACTAGGTGCTCAGGAACATTATTACTGTAAAGAAGGTTGTCGTTGGCGTCGTGCACCCGCGCCCCGTTAGATGTGATCATATACGCAGGAATACCGACTTGTTCACGGATACCAGCCACGTCAATATGGTGGCGACCTGTCGCGAACGCAAACGTGATACCTTGTAGGTGTAGCTGTTGTAAGGTTTGTTTGGTGAGATCGCTGACCTGATGATTTGGGGTAAGCAATGTGCCGTCTAAGTCGGAAGCAACCAGTTTAAAAACAGCCTTGGTATCGTTTGGTGTCATATCATTTCCATCGAAAGTATGATTAAAGTGATCGCTATTGTATGCGATATAAAAGAGGAAAAAGAGGGTAAACTTATTCGCTCCCGACTTCCTCGTTTTTGATACGGGTGTAGAAAGACAGGATATTGTCCAATGCGGTGTGACGGGCTTTATCTTGCTCAAAGAGGGGCTCGTGCCGCGATCCTTCGATCACTTTTAAATCACAATCCTTGTTTACCTTACGCAACTTACGGATGAATTTACGTTGCCTGCTGTTATCAACAATTTTGTCCTGACTCGCTTGCAGTAATAGCAAAGGAATACGAATTTGCCGAGTTAATTGCAGACATTGCTTACACGCCATTAACGCTTGCCATACCCAACGATTGCTTGGGCCGCCTAATTGGATCTTTGGTTGAGCTTGGTATAAACCTTGGATCCATTGATAGCGCTGTTTGCTTTGCGTCAGTTTGTTACTTGAAAATGCGATGTCCGTATAACCTTTGCAGCCTGGGGCATAGGTCGTGTTCGGAGTACAGGCAGTGAATAGCTGCGCCAGTACCAATGCGATAGGCTGCAGCCAAGGCGACATATTAATGCCGAACATAGGTGCGCTTAAGGCTATTGCGTGAAAAGGGTGTTGGGGGTGAGTTTGGATGTAGCGAGTGCTGATTGCTGCGCCCATTGAATGCGCTAAGAGATAACGGTGCCGATATGAGTTAAGGTCGAATTGGCTAAGTATCGTATTCATATCTTGCAGATAATCATCAAATTCATTCACATGCCCCATGTGAGTATCTGCAACGAGTCGTTGAGAAAGTCCTTGGCCTCGATGATCAAATGAATAGATGTTGTATCCGCGTTGAAATAAATCGTAGAACACTTCTTGATACTTCCAGGCTGACTCTATGCGGCCGTTGACCACCAGCACTGCTTTGTCGTTCTTGGGGGACGTGATTGAGCACCAGTACAGCTTTATCCCGTCGTAAGCCTTAGTGTAGCCTTCCTGACGCGTCTCCCAAAAATCATGGATATGAGTCGCCATCGTATGAGCATAGTCGGATTCTTGGCTGTAACGTCCACAAGGGGGTTGGCATGTGTGGGGCATCAGTTACCTTTAATATTGAGATGATGGATTTTGACTATCAACAACATAGTAATCGATTTAGTTGCACTCCGCGACTGGGCATACTGAATTGAACGAGCGCGATGGTGAAAACAACGAGTGTGATGAAAATCAACACTTATCGTTAGGGAGGGTCGGATGTCTGAGACTGAAAAGGTAGTACTTAGGACACATAGAGTTGAGAGCTTGCTTAGGTCGCAATACCACGCCGAAGGCGAGGGGTTAGAACAGCTGATCAGCAGCTGTGAGGAGCGTCTACCGCATGATGTGATCGCGAAACTACACCAGATCGCGCAGCTTCACAATACTCTCACCTCAGATGAACAAACGCCGAGTGATGCCAAGCAAGATTTTTTGTTGTTGTGTCGTGAATGCGAAAAAGAATTGACGCCAAGAAGTAGTCGATTTATTTGGCGCACTGCGATTGTGCTGATGATGTTAATTACGATGGCTGCACTAGGATTTTACTATGCGCATTGGGATGAATTGCATCAACACCTCCGCCCTTAATAAGGGAGAAGGTGCTGAACAACAATAGATAACAAAAAGGACGCATGGCGTCCTTTTTGTTATCTATGCTTTTTGGCTAGTAAAAAATCGGCAGTGTCATTAGGCCGAACACTACTGCGATCATTACAAGGCCTTGTTTTTGTGAGGAAGAAATCATTTCACTGCTCCTTTGTTTAATTGGGTAACCGTATGGAATGATAATAGCACTAACTTTGAGGGTTTTTCAAGTTTATTCTACTCGTAATGCCTAAATTGTGATGTTTAGTGTGCTTTTAATGTGGTTTTGTTGAGTGTTTTAGTGTTTTTTTACATAGCTCTGATAATGCTCGGTTTGTTCATTTTGCATCCAGAGTTTGGTTTATATTTATTTAAAACAGTGCGTTACAATCTGTTTGTTTATCGATCTCTTGTATACTATTTTGATTTTGTGGCTTTTGATGCTAGCAGTGTCATTTGTCTGTTAATCATATGGTCACGGCCATTTATTTCTTGCTCTGAAGGGCGGAGAGTTTTCTGGCAGTGCTTAAAAAGATATAAACCAGCTAGAATCTTAGATAACGAGGTAGGTAGCGAAACGTAAAGCTCACTGGTCTATGATTGTTAATGCTAATATCGTTAATATAATGTTTTTAAATGATATTTTCATTTAAAGTTTTCAAATTACTCGTATGAAACCGATAGGTTTTTGTCGAAATTTAGATAAATGAATAGATGAGATTGAGCTGACTTTAAGTTGAACCTTATTCTGGGATGAATTTACGTTATTGAGTGGCAGGATTAGTTATTTCAAATGTAAGTTGTTGATTGTATTCAACTATAAAATTTAGCACCATGGTCGATATAAATATAAGCAGTTTCATCCTAAAAAGAGCGATACTTGACTGCCCATTATTGATATATTCGCACCAGTTTTATTCTTTTCAGTGAAGTTAGGGGTCTGCATGGATATTATTGCACCGGCTGTGATGTTCTTTTTAATCATGGATCCGATGGGAAATTTACCTGTTTTTTCATCGCTTTTACGTAACGTAGACAAAAAAAGGCGCCGAATTGTATTGATTCGAGAGCTGATCATTGCGTTGACAGTCATGCTGCTGTTTCTCTACTCAGGGGAACGCATTTTGAGTTTTCTTTCGTTGCAGCAAGAGGCGATCACGATATCTGGGGCGATTATTTTGTTCTTGATTTCACTGAAGATGATCTTCCCGAGTAAAGATGGCTCTTTTGGTGTCGCGGCAGGAGAAGAGCCATTTATTGTGCCTCTCGCAATCCCTATGCTTGCGGGGCCATCAATTTTGGCGACTCTGATTTTGGTTGCTCATCAAAGGCCTGATCATATGGGGGAGACCGCAATATCTGTGATTATTGCTTGGGCGGCATCTTCATTTATTTTACTACTAGGTGAACTATTTGAACGAGTGGTCGGTGAGAAAGGGCTAACGGCTATCGAACGATTGATGGGGATGCTACTGCTGATGCTTTCTGTGCAGATGTTCTTGAATGGTATTCTCAACTACGTTCAATCGATCAAATAACGCTTTTTTTAAAATAATGCTTTTGCTTTATCGGCGCGGGTGGTTTAGCCAGCGCCGATACCATTAGTTAAAGTGTTTGCGGCGGATATCTAACAATGAGAAAACGCCAAAAATCAGAATTGACCACTTCTCCCAACGGCTCATCGAAATCTTATCGCCAAACGCGCCAATAAAGATCATCATTTGCAGTGCGTGCATCATGAATAAGAAGGCCGTCAAAATATACAGCACGACAGCGGATCGCCCGGCAAACGGGTGAAACAGATTGAGCATCAAAATAAACCAAATAAAACCAACCCCAGCTTTTGCTAAATAAATTAGCCATTTCATTCTTTATTCTCCCTAATAAATAGTCGATAACTCACCTGGCTGGTGGTTTTCTCTCGATGTAGGCTCCAATGCTCTGGGATCCCTTCCAGTTGCAGTGCTTTTTCGGTTTCAATATAGATGAAGGCATTTTCAGCTAGCCAATGGTTGCTCTCTAGCAATGTGATGACCTGAGCGAGCAGCCCTTTATGGAAAGGGGGATCGAGAAATACCACATCGTAAGGGGTACCTGGCTTGGCTAAATATTGCAGGGCATCGCAAGATACAGCGGTCAAGTTGGTCGTGTTTAAGCTGCTAATGTTACTTTGTAGCTGCCGATAAGCTTCAGGGTTGTATTCTAGCATGGTCACCATGTCAGCTTGTCTAGAGGCAGCTTCAAAGCCTAACCCACCACTGCCTGCAAACACATCGAGGCATTTGGCCTGAGCAATATCTTGAGCCAACCAGTTAAATAAGGTTTCTTTGACGCGGTCACTGGTGGGTCTAAGCCCGTCGGCATGATGCACTGCTAACTTTCGTCCTCGCCATAGGCCGCTAATAATACGGACGGAGCCCGCAGAGGTTTTTTTTTGTGTTTGGTTTTGTTGGCGATGTCTGCCCATAGATTCTTTGACCGTCAATAAAGTGATACTATACGTCGCGCCAAGTGGTTCACTTGGCTGAACCCCGAATTGTACTATGACAAAGCTTATCACCCTAAGGTGAAACTTTTCATTGCCAGAAGCAGAAGCAGAAGCAGAAGCAGAAGCAGAAGCAGAAGCAGAAGCAGAAGCAGAAGCAGAAGCAGAAGCAGAAGCAGAAGCAGAAGCAGAAGCAGAAGCAGAAGCAGAAGCAGAAGCAGAAGCAGAAGCAGAAGCAGAAGCAGAAGCAGAAGCAGAAGCAGAAGTACGCGTTCAGGAACAAGAAAAGCCAACTGAAAGCTTTTTTGCTCGCCTTAAACGTAGTCTAAGTCGGACTAAGGCCAATATTGGCGCTGGCTTTTTTGGCTTGTTCAAAGGTAAAAAAATCGATGACGATTTATTTGAAGAGCTAGAAGAGCAACTGCTCATGGCTGATGTGGGCATGAATACCACACTCAAGATTATTGAAAGCCTCACCGAAAAAGCGGGTCGCCAAGAATTAAAAGATGGTGAAGCCCTATATGGTTTGCTGAAAGAAGAAATGGCAGAAATTTTGTCGCAAGTAGAACAGCCTCTAGAAGTAGATACGAGCAAAAAGCCCTATGTGATCTTAATGGTTGGTGTTAACGGAGTGGGTAAGACGACTACAATCGGTAAGCTAGCGAAGCAGTTCCAAAACCAAGGCAAAAAAGTCATGTTAGCGGCAGGTGACACCTTTAGAGCCGCGGCCGTTGAGCAGCTTCAAGTTTGGGGTGAGCGCAATGAAGTCCCAGTGATTGCCCAGCATACAGGCGCTGACAGTGCCTCGGTGATCTACGATGCGATTGAAGCGGCAACAGCGCGAGGCGTTGACGTGGTGATTGCAGATACCGCAGGTCGTTTGCAAAATAAAAGCAATCTGATGGAAGAGCTGCGTAAGATTGTCCGCGTGATGAAGAAAATTGATGGCTCAGCCCCTCATGAAATCATGCTGACATTGGATGCTGGTACGGGCCAAAATGCGATCAGCCAAGCAAAACTTTTTAGTGAAGTAGCACCCGTGACGGGAATCACCCTCACCAAATTTGATGGTACTGCGAAAGGTGGTGTGATCTTCGCGGTTGCTGATCAGTTCCAGATCCCGATCCGCTTTATTGGGGTTGGTGAAGGGATTGATGACCTGCGTCCATTTGAGACTCAGGAATTTATTGATGCGCTCTTTAGTCGTGAAGAATAACCTTTAACACTTATGGATTGATAACAAACAAAAAGGGGAAGTAAGAGTGATAACGTTTCAACAAGTGAGCAAAGCTTATCGAGGAGGCAGGCAAGCTTTGCAGAAGGTTGATTTTCACTTACGCCGAGGAGAAATGGCCTTTTTAGGAGGCCATTCAGGCGCAGGTAAAAGCACACTACTCAAACTCATTTGTGCCATTGAACGGCCTACGGATGGCAAAATTGGTTTTAACGGCCACGATATTTCTCGGATTCCCAGCCAAGACATTCCCTTTTTACGA
Organism: Vibrio profundum; assembly: GCF_050337555.1. Lineage (NCBI taxonomy): Bacteria > Pseudomonadati > Pseudomonadota > Gammaproteobacteria > Vibrionales > Vibrionaceae > Vibrio > Vibrio profundum. Next base: position 20,337 of record NZ_JAKJTA010000032.1, on the reverse strand, counting down.
CGTAATATTGGCATTGTGTTTCAAGAGCACCGTTTGCTGATGGACCGTTCGGTTTATGAAAATGTCGCCTTACCAATGCGAATTGAATCGATTTCTGAAAAAGACATCAAGAAGCGTGTCTCTGCAGCTCTTGATAAAACTGGCTTACTTGCCAAAGCCCGCTGTTTACCAAACCAATTGTCTGGCGGTGAGCAACAGCGAGTGGGCATTGCACGTGCGGTGGTGAATCGGCCGACGTTATTGCTGGCAGATGAGCCTACCGGAAATTTAGATCCAGAGTTATCCAGTAGAGTATTGAAACTGTTTGAAGAGTTTAATCGAGCAGGCGTCACTATCTTGCTGGCGACGCACGATATCAGCTTGGTGAATACACGCCCTCAATATCGTCATTTGGAATTGAATCAAGGTTTTTTGAGTGAGGTCGAAGATTATGAACGCTAATGCTAGGAAGCGTCGTGCGACCAATGGTCGTGGCCAAAGCGGCCCAAAGACAGATGGTTTTTTTACCGTGCACCTCAAACAAGCCAAGAGCTCTTTCGCTGGATTGTGGCAAAGGCCGATGAGTAATCTTCTCACTTTAGCCGTAATTGCGATGGCGCTGGCTATGCCAAGCTGTTTATACCTTATGGGAAAAAATGTTGCGTTGGCAGCGAGCGATATGTCTAGTCCCGCGCAAATCAGCGTTTACTTAAGAGTGCAGACGCCTGATGCTCGTGCGATGATCGTCAAAGATGAGATTGAGCGCTGGCCGCAAGTGAAGTCCATTGATTATATTTCCCCGCAGCAAGGCCTAGCAGACCTGAGTCATTACTCCGGCTTTAATAAGGCCATCAGCTTGCTTGATGATTACTCACTGCCTGGAGTGTTGGTTGTCACTCCGCAACAAGAGGCGCAAGCCGCGATCACTGACTTGGCCAATAAATTACGTTCAGAACAAGATGTCACTGACGTACGTCTAGATGAAGATTGGTTGGCACGTTTAGATGCGATTCGTACCTTGGTTATTGCTATTGTAGCGACCTTGTCTATATTAATGCTGGGCTCAGTTTTTCTGATTGTCGGCAACACCCTTAGATTTAATGTTCTGGCAAATAAAGAAGAGATTCAAACCATGAAGCTTATTGGTGCCACAGATGGTTTTATTCTGAGGCCATATTTGTATTCAGGTTTTTGGTTTGGCTTGTTGGGGAGCGTCATTGCTTGGGTGATTACTTTGGTGATTACCTTGGTGTTGAACCACAGTGTGACTGAGCTGGCCAAGTTGTACGACAGCCATTTTAGTTTGGTCGGCTTCAGCTGTCAGGAGTCCTTGCTACTGATTATTTTAGGTGTTCTGCTTGGTGGTGCGGCAGCCAAAGTCTCGGCGCAACGGCACCTAAAGGAAATTGAACCTGTTTAATCGATGCTTGTCATACTTTTGCAAAGGAACAAGAGGATAGTTATTTACTTCTTGTATAGACAACTTGTTTGTGCATAATTAGTGGCCCTGCTTGAATCTTGTTCATTTTAGGTTCAACATAGCAGGGTTATAACCATGGACCACAGCGTTAATTGATTGAGGAATTGAATGACAAGCCAAGCTTATCCAGTTGCTTTCGTTACCCAAGATAGTTTAGATAGCTACATCCGTTCAGCGAATAGCTACCCAATGTTAACTGTGGATGAAGAGCGTAGCCTAGCAGAGAGGTTGCACTATCGCTCTGAGATCGATGCAGCGAAAGGATTAATACTGTCACACCTTCGATTCGTCGTGCATGTTGCTCGTGGTTACTCAGGCTACGGTCTGCCAATGGCTGACTTGGTACAGGAAGGTAACATTGGCTTGATGAAAGCGGTTAAGCGCTTCAACCCTGAAGTGGGTGTGCGTTTGGTTTCCTTTGCTGTGCATTGGATAAAAGCTGAAATTCATGAATACGTGTTGCGAAATTGGCGCATTGTCAAAATTGCCACCACGAAGGCTCAGCGCAAATTGTTCTTCAATTTACGTAAATCAAAAAAACGTCTAGGCTGGTTCAATAATGGCGAAGTGGAAACTGTCGCTCGCGAATTGGGTGTAGAGCCATCTGATGTACGCGAAATGGAATCTCGATTAGCTGCACAAGATGCTGCGTTTGAGATGCCGTCTGAAGACGATGATGCGCATACCTCTTATACGGCTCCGGTTGTTTACCTCGAAGATAAACATTCTGATGTTGCCGACAGTGTAGAAGCTGCAAACTGGGAAGCGCACACTAATAACCGTTTAGGTCTGGCATTGGCTAGTCTCGATGAGCGTAGCCAGCATATTGTTCGATCGCGTTGGTTAGATGATCAAAAATCAACCTTGCAAGATTTAGCTGAAACCTATGGTGTATCTGCCGAACGTATTCGCCAGTTAGAAAAAAATGCGATGAAAAAGTTGAAATTAGCCGTAGGCGATATGTAACTTCAGTACGTACGAAACGTCAGCGCAGACGGAAAACACAAATACGAGGCCGAGCTTACTAGCTCGGCTTTTTTTTGTTATTGGAGCTATCGCGTTAGCCGATTTTCTGGGTGGGCGACGCCGTTTGTGCTGCTGTTTTAAATAATCCACATGTGTGATGGTAACCCTTGCGTATGATGGCGGCGATCGCTGGCGGATCTTATCCAGTTTTATCAGCAAGTAGATCAAGAGTGTTGATCTTCTACTTAGCGCTAGCTTGTGGGTAACTCTGTGGTAAATTTTCATTCTTTGAGCGCTTTCGCCCATAGTAACTGGACTCCCCGCCAATCTTGTTTTGGGGATATGTAGAAAATTATGCACATCCTAACAAGGATCATTACTATATCTAGTGGTAAAAATAATCCTTAACCACTTTATTCACGTAACTCACAAGTTTATCCACAAATGGTGTTAATTTGTTCAATTTAGGTCAGGGAGCAACGCTGTAGTACTTGTCTAGCTATGGATAGGTTACAATAGTGCGAAAGAAAATTGAGCAAAGATTAAATTTATGGACCAGTTTCAACATATCAGTGTAACCGATAGCTATGAGCTACAGACCAAGCGTGAAGCCGCTCTAGTCGATATTCGAGACCCACAATCTTTTGCGGTTTCTCACCCTCAAGACGCATTTCATTTGACCAATGATACTATGGTCGAATTCACGAATCAGATTGACTATTCCACTCCCATTCTAGTGATGTGTTATCACGGCGTAAGTAGTCAAGGCGCTGCTCAATACCTCGTCAACCAAGGTTTCGAAGAGGTATACAGTGTTGATGGCGGCTTTGAGGCTTGGCGTAAAGCCAGTCTACCAATCGCAGAGGCGTAGCACGTTATGGTCAGGCTAATGGTGTTACGTGACCCGAGAATGGCGCAAGCGTTCATTGATTATATGGCATCACGTGAGATTGAAATCCAATTGATGCCAGAAGGTGAAGGCCAATTCGCGTTATGGCTGAGTGATGCTCAACATCAAGTTGAGGTGGAGGCCGAGCTAAAGCAATTTATCGCTAACCCACGAGGCGATAAGTATCAAGCAGCATCTTGGGATATGGCGGATAGCCGTAAAGCGGTGTTGCATTATTCTTCCCCATCATTGATGGCATTGGTTCGAGCAAAAGCAGGACCATTTACCTTGTCGATCATGACCCTCTGCCTAGTGATATTTGGTTCGTCTTTGTTGGGTTTGGGCAATACCTTGTTCAGTTTTTTGCACTTTCCCGCCCAAGCGAGCCAGGAGTGGCAAGTGTGGCGCTGGGTAACGCACGCTTTATTGCATTTTTCATTGCTGCATATTGTGTTTAATTTGCTTTGGTGGTGGTACCTGGGTGGAGATATTGAGAAGACTCTCGGGAGCAAAAAGATCATGCAGATCTTTTTGGTATCGGCCGTTTTGTCTGGCGTTGGGCAGTATTGGGCTGGTGGTGCGAACTTTGGTGGCTTATCTGGGGTCGTTTATGCCTGTGTCGGATATCTGTGGCTCATTGGTGTACGAGCGCCTCATTTGAAGCTAGGGATACCCAATGCATTAGCGGTGTTTATGCTGATATGGCTGGTGCTTGGTTTCGTACAACCTTATATGGCCATTGCCAACGTCGCTCACCTAACGGGTTTGGCTGCCGGCGTGTTGATGGCATTCATCGACGTCAGTAAACGAAAGTACCAGTAGCTTAGCTACTGGTACAAATACTTAGTAAATAGAAGATCGGCGATAATAGTGCGGCCAGTCTCAGGGAGTAGGATTTCATTGAGCTGCTCGACAAGGATTTTGCGCAGATCTTCTCTTCCCGCCAAGCTCTTAATTGTGTCTTCCGATTGTTGGCCTAGCAGCTCAATGACAGCATCTCTAATTAGTGGCTGATGCAGTTCGATAATCGGAAGATCGGTGTCGCTGGCGACCATAATATCAATGCGCACCTGTATATAGCCGAGCTTATTACCTTTTGTGAAAAAGTTGGTGGTCAGATCTGGCTCCAATGTAAAATAGGCGAGCTTTGGAGTGCCAGGGTTTTCCGCTGCACTCGGAAAAGCGACGCTCAATGAGAGTGCCATCAGTACCAAATAACGTTTAAGCATATTTATGACTTGTCTCTTAATCTCGATACTTTAATCATTAGAGTCTTGTTACAATAGAACATCAATCGCGAATAACATTGAGTTCAGTTATTAAAGCAGTCGCGACGACTAAATACAAAAGCTTTGTCGCATCATTTAGCAAAGCCAGTTATAGAATACGAGTATGAATCAATCCACCTCTCTTTATCTTAGTGCATTACGAAAAGTTAATTGGCAATCCACGGACAGTTTTTGCTTTCCTAGCCCTTTAGCCAAACTCTGGTTGTTGGAAAATGGCTCTATGTCACAACTACTTAAACTACATTGTCAGCAATTGACGGTTGATTTGTTGCACAACCGTCCTGTGAAAGCGGAAAAGCTCAACTCACAGGAAGTCGATTTATTGTCTGATGAACCTTGCCTACTTCGTAAAGTCGTATTGTGTGGCGACAGTGAACCATGGGTACTAGGGCGCACGCTGATCCCGGCTTCTTCTCTAACAGACCAAGACCACGATCTTGAACAGCAAGGTGATATACCTCTCGGTATTACGGTATTTAGCACCGACAACGTGAGACGTGATGCGTTGCAGGTTGGCTGGGCAAAAACCGAGGATGGCGATTTCTTAGCGCGTCGCTCTCGATTGTGGATGAACAATAAACCTATGTTGGTGGCGGAGTTATTTTTGCCAGCATCTCCTGTTTACCAAGGAAAATGACTAGATGACTCAGTTTCAAGTAACTAAGTTTCAAGTAACTAAGTTTCAAGGCTATTTACAATTGATGCGACTAGACAAACCGATTGGGTCTTTACTGCTGTTATGGCCAACGTTGTGGGCACTTATCCTTGCTGCAAAAGGATTGCCAGATCTTAAGCTAGTCATTGTCTTTACGTTAGGGGTGCTGATTATGCGCTCGGCAGGCTGTGTCATTAATGATTTTGCTGATCGTAAGGTGGATGGACATGTGGAGAGAACTCGCAACCGGCCTCTGCCCTCTGGCGTGATATCGAGCAAAGAAGCGATTATTTTATTTGTGGTATTGGGTTTATTGGCGTTTGGCTTAGTATTGATGTTGAATTCGCTTGCGATAAAACTGTCATTTATCGGTCTAGCGCTGGCGTTCGTGTATCCGTTTATGAAGCGCATTACTCACTTACCTCAGCTGGTACTCGGCCTCGCATTTAGTTGGGGGATCCCAATGGCTTGGGCGGCGCAGGCGAATGAAGTTCCGGTGATGGCTTGGTTTATTTTTCTGATTAACGTGCTTTGGACGGTGGCCTATGATACGCAATATGCGATGGTGGACCGAGAAGACGATCTGAAGATTGGCATCAAGTCTACCGCAATCCTGTTTGGCCGATTTGACAAGATGATCATCGGCGCGCTGCAATTGATCGTCTTAGCTCTGCTGATTTTTCTTGGTGGATACTACAGTTTAGGTGCGAGCTTCTATTGGGGAGTGCTGGTAGCAGCAGCGTTATTTGCCGTTCAGCAGCATCTTATTCGTCATCGTGAGCGCAATCTATGCTTTCAAGCCTTCTTGAACAATAACTATGTTGGCGGAGCGATAACCATCGGACTGTTGGTGGCGTTCCTGTAGCTAGGTAGCGGTTCGTATTATATCGATATGAAGAGGGGCTCCGTATGAGCCCCTTTTTTGATCAAGATTGGTGAGTGGCATCATCGTTCGCGAGAGAAGCTTGGCACACACTTTCACGTATGGTTAAACTTACCTCGGCGTCGAGAGTACTATGTAAGAGTGCGGCTAGGTTTTGGCATTGCTCTAAATCCGCCTCATGACACGGCTTAATATATTGCTGCTGCTTTAATGAGGTAAACATGGTTGCAAACACTTTCTTATCAAAAAACTCAGGAGCGTTGACACCATGGAGACGGCCGAGTCTTTGCGCAATCTCTTGGCTCATTTTCTCGAGTTCAGACTTGCCAGCAAATGGATGGGCAACCAACAGACTCAACGCTATCGTATAGCGCTGCATAGTTTCTGCAATAGTGCGGCCAAGTAATATCAGGGGCAGGCTGTTGGCTTGATTCACGCTGATGACGTCACCTTCAACGATCACTAGGTTTTGTGCTGCTAGCTCTGACAGGTAAGAAAGAACCTTTCCTTCTAACTGGTCAAGATCGGTACTCAAAAACAGTTCTTTTTGTAAAAACGGATACAGTGCCTGGACATACGTGAGTAGATCTTGTGTGGACAGCGTTTTTTTATGCACGATTAGCTGAGCTATCAGAGATGGCAGTGCTAATAAGTGAATGATGTTATTGCGGTAATACGTCATTAGTATTGCTTGGTGGCGATCAAGCGAGACAATATCACCCAGTGAATCTGGTTCAATCACGAATTTGTTCAAGGACTCTGCATGGGCAAGTAACTGCTCGGCGCTTTCCTCAGGTATGGTACAGACGCTTGAATATGGAATTTGCTTGAACAATGACAAGTAGCAATTTATCTGTGTGATTAAGCGATGACGCGACAGCGCTCTTTGTTTAGACGCGAGTAGAGCCGTTGCGCATAGGGTGAGCGCGTTGACAGCTGCAGCGTCATTGATATGTGTCATCATTTTGTTTGCTAGTTGCCCCACCACTGGAGATATCCAAGTGGGTTTGTCATTGTGGTTATCAAGCTTAGGGCTCGCCCAATCAGGCACTTGCTCATTGAGATAAGTGTTAAGGGGAATAGGTTCGCCAAACGAAACGTAGCCGCGCCCAAAATTTCGCAGCTTTTTAATCGTTTTGATGACTAGGCTAACGTTTTCTTTTTCTTTGTTTTTACCGCGGAGCTCCTTGGCATAGGTGCTCACTTCCATTACGTGTTCATAGCCGATATAGACAGGAACTAAAGTCACAGGGCGAGGTAAGCCGCGCCGCATGGCTTGAATCGTCATCGTGAGCATGCCCGTTTTAGCCTCTAGCAGACGGCCCGTACGCGAGCGTCCCCCTTCGCTGAAATACTCGATAGAGTAGCCTTTGGCAAACAACTCAGCCAGATATTCGCGGAAAATGGTGGAATACAGTTTATTACCCTTGAACGTACGGCGTAAAAAGAACGCGCCCCCCTTGCGAAAAATTGGCCCTGCGGGGAAGAAATTAAGATTGATTCCGGCCGCGATGTGCGGAGGTACCATGCCTTCTTGGTAGAGTACGTATGACAGCAACAGGTAATCCATGTGACTACGATGGCAAGGTACGTAGACCAGCTCATGGCCTTCTTGTGCGAGTTGGCGTACAGTGGCGGCGTTACTTACGGTGATGCCTTGGTAAATTCGATTCCACAGCCAGCGTAGTACTCGTTCGCCTTTTTTGATCAGCGAATAGGAAAAGTCGGCGGCGATCTCGTCCAATATTTTATGCGCTTCTGCCTCGGCTTGCGCCTCGGTAATATTATTGGTTCGCGCATAGTCGCTTATTGCTGTCACTATAGTCTCGGAGCGGACGAGTCGCTGGCAGAGTTCTTGGCGGACCGGCAGGCGAGGACCTGAGGCTGCCAGCTTCTTACGAGAAAAGTGAATGCGAGCGACTCTTGCTAACTTATGAGCAATTTTATTGTCAGTGCCATGGCTGTCAGCCATGTAGCGCATGGATACGGGGGAGCTCACTTGCACTAGGCAATCTCTGCCTGAGGTGAGTACCGCTTGCGTCTTTTTCCACGTGGAGAGTGCTTCTAGGTAAGGGCGTGAATTCGCTTCTTTACCTGGTTTTCGACCCCATAGAATCGTAATTGGCACAACTTGTACATCTAAGCTGGGGTATTGCTTATGCCATTCGAGTAGATGGGAAAACAGATTTATCGATTTGGCAGTACCGTTATGCCTACGTGCGGATTTAGCGGAAGAGTCGCTAATAAATACGTAGCGCTGTAATTTTTGGCCGCCTAACTCTAATGGCGTCAGCGGATCAGGCAAGCCAAGCCGTAAAGCTTGCTTCTGCAATGTGAGTAGATCTATTCTGGAGTCAAACGGCAACACATAGACGACAGGCTTAGTCACATCAATGCCCAGTTCATCCACTGGGTGTGCAGGGATTGTAGTTTCTTTGACACACAGCGCCAGCGGTAATTTCAGCAGCGAATGTGGTAGATTCAATTGAGACGGCATAATATCTTGTACCAAAAAATTTCATCAACGACGACGCGTTGATAGTTCTAGACCGTAATCGATCAAAGTTGCGATATTCCGCAAAGGATAGCAGAAGCTGGTCGAACCTTTTAACTTATATCTTGCGATAGGTCTACATCGCAATGAAACAAACTAACCAAAGAAAGGAAACAAAGTGCCAAAGAGTAGTGCAACAGGGTTAACCCGTATCGGTAAAGCATTCATATATTCGTGCAAAGGTGTGACGGCTGCTTTTAAAAATGAAGCGGCTTTTCGTCAAGAAGTGGGGCTCGCGATTGTTATGCTACCGCTGGCTATCTGGGTTGATGTCAGTAGCCTTGAACGTGCATTACTAATTAGTTCAGTGTTGTTGATCATGGTGGTTGAGCTGCTGAATAGTGGGATTGAAGCAGCGGTCGATCGTATTGGCCCAGAGCATCATGAATTGTCTGGGCGAGCAAAAGACATGGGCTCTGCTGCGGTATTGATCACCATGTTAATTACGGCTGTAATCTGGGTCAGTATCTTATTTGGTTAATACAGCACCTTTTAATGTTTGGAGATGCTTTTATTTTACTCGCCCACTGTATATACTCACAGTAAGCTGTATAAAAAAACAGGTGACCTATGAAGCCCTTAACGCCACGCCAACAACAAGTATTTGACCTGATTAAAAGCAAAATTGATGATACAGGAATGCCGCCCACTCGGGCAGAGATCGCTCGTGACCTAGGCTTTCGCTCTGCCAATGCGGCTGAAGAACATTTGAAAGCACTTGCCAAAAAGCAGGCAATTGAAATTATCCCCGGAGCGTCAAGAGGAATTCGAATCTTGCTCGGCGCAAACGACGAATCAGGCTTGCCGCTAATTGGTCAAGTTGCCGCAGGGGAGCCAATCTTGGCCCAAGAACATGTGGAAAGTCGTTATCAAGTAGACCCAGGCATGTTCAAACCACAAGCCGATTTCCTGTTGAGGGTGCAGGGCGACAGCATGAAGGACATAGGAATTATGGACGGAGATCTGCTCGCGGTGCATAAAACACAGGATGTCCGCGATGGGCAAGTCGTAGTGGCTCGGCTCGATGAAGACGTCACCGTTAAACGTTTAGAGCGTCAAGGCTCCACGGTGTTGCTGCACGCAGAGAACAGTGCCTATTCGCCAATCGAGGTAGATCTTTCTGCGCAATACCTTGAAATCGAAGGGCTAGCAGTCGGTATTATTCGTAACACTGATTGGCTTTAATCAATCCTTTCAATAAAGCTCCTCAATGACTTGTTTTTGAAAATGATATTCATTATCATTTAAATGGTCAGGTTTTTGAGGAGTTGTAGATATGAGGCGGTTTCCAAGGAGTGTGGAGCCTAGCTATCAGGTACCAGAACATTTGTTCCAGCCGTTATGGCTTCGGAGTTTAGAGAGCCTTGCTAATAACCATCTAGTTTATGATCCCATTGCGGCGTCTGCGTGCCAACGCTGCCAAATCAAGACTTCCTGTCCATCTCAGCAGATGCAGCAAAAACAACTCCTCTATTCCAGTTTAACTCAGATGTTAGATCAGCAGATCCGTCAGTTTCTCGAATTGCATCCAACGGCTTGGGTGATCAATGTTGGTGCCGGCTTAGACACACGCTTTTACCGCTTAGATAATGGTCTCTGCCACTGGCTAGAGTTGGATAATACTGAGAATCTGATTTGGCGGAATAAACTCTTTCATCGTAGCGAGCGCTATTCTCATCAAGTCGGTAGTGTAGAGTGCGAACAGTGGCTAGACGTCGTTCATATTCCCGAGCACATACCTGTCATGATCATTTGTGAGCAATCGTTATTGTCGTGCGCCCATCCACAGATCGCTCGCTTTGTTCTGTCTTTAGCTCGTCGTTTTGATCATGCACAGCTCTGCGCAGTATTGGCAGGAGATTTATGTGACTCTGCGATTGGGAGAAAGTTAGGTACTGAATCTTATGCTCATGGCTATCAGGATATTACGCGAGACATTGTGCAGTTTCTTCCTTGGCTGGAGAGGATTTCGGTTCGGTCACCATTAGATGGCCCATGCCAGAGATGGAAAGTCTGGCAGAGGATGCTGAGCAAACTCCCATCATTTAAATGCCGTTTTACTCCCGTAGTCGTTCAGATCAACTGGTAATCCGGTTACACTCAGGCGCTGATTTACGCGATGCCTGAGAGTGTTATGATTCCCCAAGCTTTACTGAATAAAGCCGTTCATAAGCAAGTGCTGCTGTTGGCCTTACCTATGGTGCTGTCAAATATTACCGTGCCCTTGCTGGGTTTAGTCGATGCTGCAGTGGTAGGCCATTTAGATCATGCTTGGTATCTGGGTGGGGTGGCCTTAGGCAGCACCGTCATTAGTGTCACGTTTTGGTTGTTGGGTTTTTTACGTATGTCGACCACTGGCTTGACGGCGCAAGCGCTCGGAGCGGGCGACAATAAAAAGTTGTCTCTGGTGCTGGTGCAAGGCCTGTCGATGGCATTGGTGATGGCAAGCGTATTGTTGTTGGTTCATGGGTGGCTGTCTGACGCGATTTTTAAGTACAGCGATGCCAGTGAGCAAGTGAAATATTACGCCAGCCAGTATTTTTCTATTCGAGTATGGAGTGCGCCTGCGGCACTGACCAACTTGGTATTACTGGGTTGGCTACTCGGTACGCAGAATGCCAAAGCCCCGATGTGGATGGTGATTATCGCGAATGTCACCAATATTGGATTAGATTTGTTATTTGTGGTTGGCTTCCATTGGCAGGTGAAAGGCGCAGCGCTGGCCTCGGTGATTGCCGATTACAGCAGTTTGATATTCGCACTATATTGCGCTCGAGGGATTTGGCGCGCTTATCAATTACCATCGCCTCTTTCTCTTTTGGGAGAAGTGATGGCTGGCATGAGTCGCTTCCTTAGATTGAATCGTGATATTTTTTTGCGCTCGTTGTGCTTGCAAGCCGCATTCAGTTTTATGACCTTTCGCGGCGCCGCATTTGGCGATGATGTCGTGGCCGCGAATGCGGTATTGATGAGCTTTCTGATGGTGATTTCTTATGGAATGGATGGTTTTGCTTACGCCATGGAGGCCATGGTGGGCAAAGCGATTGGTGCGAATAGCCGTAGTCAGTTGGTGGATTCTTTACTGGGTACCTTCTTCTGGAGTGCACTGATTTGCGTGGCTCTGACCGTTGCGTTTACTCTAGCAGGGGGAGGCTTAATCAGCTTTGTTACTGACATTCAGCATGTTCGGAACACCGCATTACAATACTTGCCATGGCTAGTCATGATGCCGCTCATTTCTATGTGGTGCTTCTTGTTTGATGGCATTTTTATCGGCGCGACGAAAGGGCGAGAGATGCGAAATAGTATGTTTCTTGCTATGTGTAGTTTTTTCTTGGTGTTTTACACTTTTCAGAGCTTAGGGAACCATGCCCTTTGGTTGGCAATGCTCAGCTTTATGGCGGTGCGCGGTGCGACGTTAGCTGTGGTATTTACTCGTCAGTGGCAGCGTGACACTTTTTTGGTGTCCGCTGCCAAGTATTCCACCTGATCGGTTTGGGTGGGTAGTCAATAGCTAGAAGAGGCGATTTAATCCATTCAACGCGGCGACACGATACGCCTCGGCCATCGTCGGGTAATTGAACGTCGTGTTAACGAAATATTCGATGGTATTTGCTTCGCCTTTTTGTTCCATGATCGCTTGGCCGATGTGAATGATTTCAGCTGCGCGTTCCCCAAAACAATGAATACCTAAAATCTCTTTGTTCTCTCGATGGAACAGGATTTTCAGGCTGCCGACATCTTTGCCTGCGATTTGCGCTCTCGCCAAATGCTTGAATGACGATCGCCCGACTTCGTAAGGTATTTTGGCGGCAGTTAACTCTTGCTCTGTTTTACCCACTGAGCTTATCTCTGGGATAGTGTAGATCCCCGTTGGGATATCTTCGATTAGGTGTCCTTGTGCTTCCCCTTGACTCACTGCCTGAGCGACGAAGCGACCTTGATCGTAAGCGGCGCTTGCCAAGCTCGGGTAACCAATCACATCGCCCACGGCATAGATGTGCGCGACTGAGGTTTGATAGTTGCTATTCACGGACAGTTGGCCGCGAGAATCCGCTTCAAGGCCGACCGTGATTAAGTTCAGCAGATCGGTGTTACCAGTACGGCCATTGGCATACAGTAAACAATCGGCCCGCATTTTCTTGCCCGATTGCAGGTGGATTATGACGCCATCTTCTGTGCCTTCAATGTTATCGAAGGTTTCGTCGTTACGAATGACGACGCCGCTATTCCAAAAGTGATACGACAACGCGTCCGAGATTTCATTGTCCAAGAAGGATAGCAGCCGGTCTCGAGTATTGATGAGATCGGTCTTTACCCCTAGGCCACGAAATATCGACGCATACTCACAGCCGATCACGCCAGCGCCGTAGATGATGATATGACGAGGGTCATGCGCGAGGCTCAATATCGAATCGCTGTCGTAGATTCTTGGGTGAGCAAAGTCGACGTTATCTGGTTGGTAGGGTCTGGAACCCGTCGCAATCACAAATTTATCTGCACTAAAGCGCTCCGTGCTGCTATCTGCATGCGTGACTTCTACCGTGTGGCTATCGACGAACTGAGCGGTGCCAAAAATGAGATGACATTGGTTACGATCATAAAAGCTTTGTCGTAAACGAGTTTGTTTGTCGATGACTGTTTTCGCATGGCCGAGAATATGTGAAAAAGTAGTATGTAAACTGGTGCTGTTTTGGCAAAAGAGTGGATTGCTGTTGAATTCAGTAATGCGACTGACGGCATGACGCAATGATTTTGATGGAATGGTGCCCCAGTGTGTACAGCCGCCGCCAACGCTGCTTTCTTTTTCAATCACAGCAACGTTAAACCCAGCTTTGATTAGGCCCATTGCTGCCCCTTCTCCGCCAGGGCCGCTACCAATGACAATGACGTCAAAATGTGTTGCTTGAGCCATATTTATTCCTTGATTCATGTGCCTAATCGAAAGTGTAGCGGGATTCTAACGGATAGAGAACAGAGGGTAAAAGAGTAGCCTTGAATAGCATCGTATGGGTCACGCATCCTTGACGGGTAGAAATCATCGGTGTGATGTCTATAAAGTCGCGTGAAACCGTTGCAAAATAGGCCCCTAACGGTTTACTGTGCCTGTCGGTCTAGGGACTATAGATTAACCGTTAATGGTGTGAATGAGAGCGCTAGCGACGCATAACAACGGTGAAATAGACAAACGATTATGGGAATTCGAGCACAGCAAAAAGAAAAAACTCGTCGCTCCATCATTGATGCAGCGTTTTGTCAGCTGAGTGCTGAGCGGAGTTTTTCGAATCTAAGCTTACGTGAAGTGTCACGAGAAGCTGGGCTGGCACCCACTTCTTTCTATCGGCACTTTAAAGATATGGATGAACTGGGCCTGACTATGGTCGATGAAGGTGGCTTGCTGCTGCGCCAGTTGATGCGCCAAGCCAGACAAAGGATTGTCAAAGGAGGCAGTGTGATAAAAACCTCTGTCGACACCTTTATGGAGTTTATCGACAATAGCCCGAATGTCTTTCGCCTATTATTGCGGGAACGCTCAGGTACAACCTTTGCTTTTCGCGCCGCCGTCGCTCGAGAAATTCAGCATTTCTCGGCGGAGCTGACGGAATATTTGGTCAGTTCTGGAATGGGACGCAATGAAGCATTTACCCAAGCGGAGTCTTCCGTTACTTTAGTGTTTAGTTCTGGAGCAGAAGCCCTAGATTTAAACAAGTTGGAACGAGAGCAGTTAGCGCAGAGACTGATTTTACAGTTACGGATGATTGCCAAAGGTGCTTATTGGTACCGAAAAGAACGAGAACGTCATCGATTAAAAGGAGAACAAACTAATGTCGAACGAAACTAGCCTAGTTAATCGTGGTTCAGAGAGAAAAACTTTGGTGTTGGCGCTGGTCGCGGGCATGTGTGGTGATGCTATCTTGTCTTGGCTGACAATGAGTGAAGTGTCTTTCTCTATTTTTCCACTGATTGCGTTATTTTTAGCGCTTCAAGCGCTATATCAGGAATATTTGAGTACCCCAGTTTCTGAAGGAACACCTCTACTTGGCTTGGCTTGCTTCTTTGTCGGAGCATTTGGTCATTCTGCGTTTATTAAAGCGCAGTACCCAACAGAAGGATCGAACTTTCTCGCTATCCTGATTGTATTAGCACTTCTATTTTGGGTGTGTAAAAAGATGGGTTTTATGTCTAGGGCCTAAGTGTTCATGAGAAACAAAAAACGAGCCATTTGGCTCGTTTTTTTATGCTTATTTCTTTTCGAGTAACACGCCCGTTTCAATATGATGCGTGAATGGGAATTGGTCGAATAAAGCGAAGCGTGTGACCTTATGAGTGGTGCTTAACTGCTCTAAATTTTCTTGCAACGTCTCAGGGTTACAAGAGATGTATAGGATGCGTTGATAGTTTTGTACCATTTTGCATGTGTCTATATCCATGCCTGAACGCGGCGGATCGACAAAAATGGTTTGGCAATCATAGCTGCTCAGATCGATGTTCGCTTGCTTGAGTCGGCGGAATTCTCGCTGGCCTTCCATTGCTTGCGTAAACTCCTCTGCTGACATGCGGATGATCTGAACATTATCAATTTTGTTGGCTGCAATGTTGTATTGCGCAGAGTCAACCGAAGGCTTGGCTAGCTCTGTCGCGAGCACGCGATTGAAGTTTTGTGCCAAGGCAAGAGAGAAGTTGCCATTGCCACAGTAGAGTTCTAGTAAATCGCCGTGACTGTCACGTGTACAATCTACTGCCCATTCGAGCATCTTTTCTGCAACCGTGGCGTTGGGCTGTGTAAAACTGTTTTCAACCTGCTGATAGAGGTAAGGCTGACCGTGTACGCTGAGCTTTTCCACCACGTAATCACGATCCAAAATGATTTTCATTTTTCTCGCACGGCCAATTAGGTTGAGTTGGTAACCTTGAGATACCAGATTCTCTTTCAGTATTTGCGCGTTTTCTTTCCACTCGTCATCGAGCTGGCGGTGGTAAAGCAAAGAAACCAAGATCTCGCCACTCAGCGTAGACAAGAAATCGACTTGGAATAATTTGCGTCTGAGCGAATCGCAGGCTTTTAACTCTTCCACCAATTTAGGCATTATCTGGTTGATCAGTTCGCTAGCGACAGGGAATTGGTCAACACGATACTTCTCACGAGTCTCTTGATTGAACATCACGTAATACAGGTCATCGCCTTCATGCCACACGCGAAACTCTGCACGCATCCGGTAGTGTTGACTCGGCGATCTAAATACTTCGAGGTCGGGAACACCAAAAGGGGCGAACATATCGTTCAGTCGTTGTGCTTTCTGTTCTAGCTGAAACTCATAGTTTGGAGGTGTTGTATCAAGAGTAGCCATGTTGCCTCTGTCTAAATAGATGCTCAAAGATTAAGAGCGCAGATTTTAGTCAATCTAAAGATGATGTCCAGTGCTGAACGTGATCCCAAGCGATTTATTGTTTGTCGCTCTTTATATATAGCAATTTTCTCCGTTGATATTTAGGAAGCGACAACGTCGGTGAGATGGAACGATGTCTTGAGAGCTCAAATTTCACTAGACAAAGATTGACCGTATCCATACTATCGTCGCAGCTGGTGCCATCTAGCTGTTTAGATGGCTGAAAAGGGAATCTGGTGAGAATCCAGAACTGACGCGCAGCGGTAATAGAGAACGAGCACTAACAAGACACTGCATTAAGGTGCGGGAAGTCTAGTGTGAGGTGGCAATTCGATTGCCAAGCTCTTGAGTCCGAATACCTGCCAGCAGCTGAACTCATCACCCCGTCGGGCTATTTAATTTCGGGTTCAGTTAAACTAACGCGTTATAGGACCCATTTCGCATGAAACAATCTAAGTTAGCGTTCACTATTGTGTCGTTACTGTCAGTGATACCCGTTTGCCAAGCGATAGCGGCTTCTCCTGACGATACTATGGTGGTAACCGCCAGCCCTTTCAAAGATCAAGTTCAAGATTTGATCGCCCCCGTTGAAGTCATCACGAAGCAAGATATTACCGCGATTCAAGCCAACTCATTGTCTGATGTCTTGCGGCGATTACCTGGGATTCAAGTCTCTAATAGCGGAGGTGCCGGGCAAAATCAATCCGTTTTTATTCGAGGGCGGGCGACTAAGAACGTTCTTGTCTTGATGAATGGTGTTCGCATCGGTAGCGCCACGACTGGAGCGGCCAATCTTGCCGCATTACCGCTCAGCGGCGTACAAAGAATAGAAGTATTACAAGGACCAGAAGCAGCCGTTTATGGTTCGGATGCTGTTGCAGGTGTGATTAATATCATTACCACTAGTGGCGTTGATGGGGAGAGTTCGGTAAAAGCGGGTATTGGCAGCTACGGCCTTTATGACTTAAGTGCGAATACGGCGAGTACCAGTGACGATCAACGAGCTTGGTTGAATATGTCGGCGACGCATCAAGAAGAGCGCGGTTATAATATTCAGCCAACCAGTGCGAATCCTCAAGATGCCGATGATGATGGGTTTAATACTCAGTATCTGACGATTGATACGGGAATAAAGAAAACTGACCACCTAACATTGAAAGCTAATGGCTACTATCAAAGGCAGAATACGGCCTATGATACGGGGGGCTTTGTTGGCTCCTCCGATAACAGCAAGGCAAATCAGTATGCTGTTGGCTTAGTAGGGCAATATAACAAAGAACGTTTAGTAAGTACGGCGACTGTAGCGACGAACCAAGATAGTACTGAATATTATGGTGGAACTAGTCCGGCATATACTCTCAGCACAAACCGCTATTCTATTGCGTGGCAAAATCTTTATAAGACAAATGCGAATTTGTCTCTTCTTGGTGGTACGGAATGGTATCAAGACAAAGCCGACAATACATCGACTCCATTTGCTCAAAACAGTCGCAATAACACCGCAATTTACACTGGAGCAAAATACGCCAAAGGCAAAGTGTCCTCTGAAGCGAATGTTCGCATTGATGGCAACAGCGCGTATGGAAACTTTACCACTTACCAAATCGCATCCGGCTATTGGCTGACTCAGATTACACGCCTTACGGGGAGCTATGGAACGTCGTTTAAAGCCCCGACCTTTAATGATTTGTATAGCCCTTGGCCGGGAGATTACGCTGGAAACCCGAATCTTGTGCCAGAGAAGACGGAAGGAGGGGAAGTTGCAATAGAGTCCAGTTTTAACGTGATAGACCTTCGTTTGTCGGCTTACCACAACGTTGTGGAAGACATGATTTCTGGAAGCAGTTCAGGAATGGCCAATATCGGGCGGGCGAGTATTACAGGCTATCAACTTGTTGGTCGATTCTATACTGGCCCAATTCACAATGAAGTCTCTTACGACTACCTCGATACTGAAGATAAATCGACAGGTAACGAATTAGTGCGCCGAGCCAAAAATAGCGCTAAATGGAATGCGAGCTACTTGTTAGAGAATTGGCGTTTAGAAATGAGCTATTTATATCAAGGTAAGCGCTATGACGATGCTGATAATACTGTAGTGCTAGAGCCATATTCTTTGGTTGATTTCGCAGCGACTTACTATGTAAGCAGCGCTGTTTCCATTGCTGGTAAAGTGGGGAACGTCCTCAATACCAATTATGAAACGGAAGAAGGCTATGCGACGCCAGATCGCAACTACTATATGAGTGTGCAGTACGACTTTTAATTTGCTGTACGGGCAAATTGTCGGGGGCAGCTAACAAAACCATAGACGGTAGGTTGATTGATAATTTTATTAGAGTCGGTATGATCTTCTTGTCTATGGTTTTAGGTAATCTGTGTGGCTAATTCATCTATATCAAACGTACTCATTTTTGACTCTGGCGTTGGCGGCCTATCGGTATTCCAAGAGATCAAAGCATTTTTGCCTAATCTCAATTATACCTATGTGTTTGACAATGCAGCTTACCCTTATGGGGAGTTACCACCAGAAACGTTGAAACGCAGAGTACTGGAAATTGTCATCCAGCATGTAGCGTTACATGACATCGATCTTGTTGTGATTGCATGTAATACCGCCAGCACCTTAGTTTTGCCTGATCTCAGAGAGCACCTCTCTATTTCTGTTGTTGGTGTTGTGCCTGCAATTAAACCGGCCTCCATTCAAGCTAATCGCTCCGTTGCACTGATTGCGACGCCAGCTACAGTGAAACGAGAGTATACACAAGAACTGATCGATAACTTTTCTGGCGGAAAAACCATTGAGATGCTTGGGTTGACTCGGCTGGTGGATATTGCAGAGGAAAAACTGCGTGGTAAGGCTGTCGATCTGAGTGAATTATCTGACTTGTTGGCTCCTATTAATACGCACCATATAGATGTAGCCGTTCTTGGTTGCACACACTTCCCCCTGATAAAAGAAGAAATTCAATTGGTACTTGGTGGAGGCGTCATTTTGATTGATTCAGGAAATGCGATTGCTCGCCGAGTGAAAGAACTTTTGCAACCACGAGAAAAGAAGCAGGATTGCGCCAGTGACATTAAAGGTTCGGCAAAGCTCCACGCGATATTTAGCACAGCACCTCCCTGGCAAGCAGAGGTGCTAAATGAGACATTGTCCGATCTTGGCTTTAGTCCAGTGACGGTATGTCCGATTCTGGGTGCTTAGGATCATTAGCAATCCGAACTTTTAAGGTTCGCTGCATATAATCTTGTTCATTTAAGGCGTCGATAGCCCCATCAACGTCTGACGACGCCATGACGACAAATCCAAAGCCTCTGCGTTTTCCCGTGCGTTTGTCCTTCATTAAGCGCACCGCAAAGACCTCACCATGTTCAGCGAAAAGTTCACGAACGTGAGATTCATTTGCCTTATAAGGTAAATTGCCAACATACAGGGTTTTTGTTGCTGCAGATGTATGTGACGCTGGGGTGCTGCTGTTATTAGAAAGCTTAACGATGAGAACGGTAGTAACAACACCAATGATAAAAGTAACAGCAGGCGGAACGGCAACCTGCGAGAAAATGATAACCCCAAGAACAGCTAGGGCGATAATCGATAGATTAACTTTATTAGAGTTCATATTTGAATACTATATGTAAGATAACAGAAAGGTAGATATCGTTTTTAACAAAACATACACAAGAATTTTACGAACATGTGCCGACTTTTGCCAATTTATCGGTGTGATTAATCTCAAATGTTTAAATTTTACTCCAAAAAAGCCAGATTGATTAACGATTGAACGTTTGGCGGCATTTCTTCAAATAACGCTTGCCAAGTTCCGGCCGTTCTCTATAATGCACCCTCGCTGACACGGGAAGGCTTCGAAAGAAACGAAGAACGAGTTAGCAAGGTCATCTAGCTAAGCCAAGTGCTTAATAAAGTTTTGAAAAAGTGGTTGACACTCAAACTTAACTCGCTAAAATGGCCGTCCGCTTGAGAGAGCTTCTGAAAGAAGCACTTTAAAAGCAAAGCTCTTTAACAATTTAAACCTATCAATCTGTGTGGGCACTCGTTGATGATAATCCAAAGGCTTTTCTGTTCTTTTTATAAAGAGCGGTCAAGCAGCTTCTTAGAAGCACTTTAGGTATCAATGAACTGAGTGACCAATACGAATAATGACTTTCTTTAGAGAGAGGACTTATTTGGCACAGTCAATTCATTATCGTTCTGTTGGAACGATAATAGCTTTAGAATTACATGTTTACTTC
>NZ_JAKJTA010000031.1:0-23635 GCF_050337555.1 Vibrio profundum | reverse complement strand
ACTACGTGGTACTAAACGTGACGACGTAGAGCGCGGTCAAGTACTTGCGGCTCCAGGTTCAATCACTCCACACACTAAGTTTGAGTCTGAAGTATACGTACTGTCTAAAGACGAAGGCGGCCGTCATACTCCGTTCTTCAAAGGCTACCGTCCACAGTTCTACTTCCGTACAACTGACGTAACTGGTGATATCTCTCTACCAGAAGGCGTAGAAATGGTAATGCCAGGCGACAACATCCAAATGAAAGTTGAGCTAATTGCTCCAATCGCAATGGATGAAGGTCTACGTTTCGCAATCCGCGAAGGTGGCCGTACAGTAGGTGCTGGTGTTGTTGCTAAAATCTTTGATTAAGATTTGACTAAACACTAGTAAAAAGGGCATCATTTGATGCCCTTTTTCTGCGCTGTACAAAATAGCAGCCTGATTTTTGTTCAGGATTGCGTATAAGCAAAGAATGTTACGTTTAAGATTAGTATCTTACGCGTTTTAACGTTTACATGGCTGAAACGGTTAATGTACAACGTAAAGGATTTATCCCTGCGTTAGCGGGGTAGTTGTCGTCTATATTTAAGACTTATCACAGGTTGGTTTTATGAAAGCAAATAATGCTGAAACTCCTGAAAGCTCGAGTGCAGTAGATACCTTTAAATGGATTGTCGTATTCGTTCTACTCGCTGCAGCAGTTGTAGGAAATTACCTGTATGGTGACATGTCTGTAGCGCTTCGTGCTGCAGGTGTTGTTGTTGTCATGGCTGCCGGTTTAGGTGTTGCCGCAACAACAAATAAGGGTAAAACTGCGATCAGTTTTGCTCGCGAAGCTCGTATGGAAGTGCGCAAAGTAGTTTGGCCTACACGCCAAGAAACGATGCAAACGACATTGATCGTATTAGCTGTAAGTATTGTAATGGCTCTGGCGTTGTGGGGCTTAGACGGGATTATGGTTCGTCTTGTTTCTTTCGCAACCGGAGTGTGAGGGTTCTAATTCATGAGTGAAGCTCCTAAAAAACGTTGGTATGTAGTTCAAGCATTTTCAGGCTTTGAAGGTCGTGTGGCTCAATCGCTGCGTGAACATATTAAAATGCACGAGATGGAAGAACTATTTGGCGAAGTGCTAGTACCTACTGAAGAAGTAGTGGAAATGCGCGCTGGGCAGCGTCGTAAAAGCGAACGTAAATTCTTCCCGGGCTATGTATTGGTACAGATGATCATGAACGATGAGTCATGGCACTTGGTACGTAGTATTCCTCGTGTTATGGGTTTCATTGGTGGTACCTCTGACCGTCCAGCACCGATCACAGATAAAGAAGCTGATGCTATCTTGAATCGCCTAGAGAAGGCGAGCGAAGCTCCTCGACCTAAGACAATGTTTGAAGCCGGTGAAGTCGTTCGTGTTAACGAAGGCCCATTTGCTGACTTCAACGGTACGGTTGAAGAAGTGGATTACGAGAAAAGCCGCGTGAAAGTATCGGTGTCTATTTTTGGTCGTGCTACACCAGTTGAGCTCGAATTTAGCCAAGTGGAAAAACTTGATTAAAAAAACATCTTTTAGACTTGTTTATGGCGCGAAATCTGCCTATAATTTCGCGCCTTTTTACAGGTCTTAATGACAAAAACGGGGAGCTGATTGAACGATTGGCGTTTGAACCCAAAACTTAGGAAATATCATGGCTAAGAAAGTTGAAGCCTATATCAAGCTGCAAGTTGCTGCTGGTATGGCAAACCCAAGTCCACCGGTTGGTCCTGCTCTAGGTCAACACGGCGTGAACATCATGGAATTCTGTAAAGCGTTCAACGCAAAAACAGAATCTGTTGAGAAAGGTCTACCGACTCCAGTAGTTATTACTGTATACAACGACCGTTCTTTCACGTTTGTAACTAAGACTCCACCTGCTGCAGTTCTTCTAAAGAAAGCAGCTGGCGTTAAGTCTGGTTCTGGCCGTCCAAACACTGAAAAAGTGGGTACGGTAACTGACGCTCAAGTACAAGAAATCGCAGAAACTAAAGCTGCTGATATGACTGGTGCTGACATCGAAGCGATGAAGCGTTCTATTGCGGGTACTGCTCGTTCAATGGGCCTAGTGGTAGAGGGTTAAGATCATGGCAAAACTAACTAAGCGTATGCGCGTAATCCGCGACAAAGTTGACGTAACTAAAGTATACGAAATCAACGAAGCTGTTGCTCTTCTTCAAGAACTTGCAACTGCAAAATTCGTTGAGTCTGTAGATGTTGCTGTAAACCTAGGCATCGATGCTCGTAAATCTGACCAGAACGTACGTGGTGCAACTGTACTACCTCACGGTACTGGCCGCGAAATCCGCGTTGCAGTGTTCACTCAAGGTGCAAACGCTGAAGCAGCTAAAGAAGCTGGCGCAGACATCGTTGGTATGGAAGATCTTGCTGAGCAAGTGAAGAAGGGCGAAATGAACTTCGACGTAGTAGTTGCTTCTCCAGATGCAATGCGCGTTGTAGGTCAACTAGGTACTATCCTAGGTCCTCGCGGTCTTATGCCTAACCCTAAAGTTGGTACTGTAACTCCTAACGTTGCTCAAGCAGTTAAGAACGCTAAAGCTGGTCAGGTTCGTTACCGTAACGACAAAAATGGTATTGTTCACACTACCATTGGTAAAGCTAACTTCTCTGTAGAACAGATCAAAGAGAACCTAGAGACTCTATTGGTTGCTCTTAAGAAAGCTAAGCCGTCTTCAGCGAAAGGTGTTTTCCTGAATAAAATCAGTATCTCGACTACAATGGGTGCTGGTGTAGTGGTAGATCAAGCTAGCTTGGATATTCAAGCTAAGTGATTTACTTAGGCGCGAAGGTTTAGTATACTTCTGCGCCTAATATTTATGGTTGGGGCTGAATTTAGTCTGCAAAGATTACAAGGCAGTCTCCGTCCTAGACCGTAGGTGTAAGAGTTCCCTAGGACCTTTTACTTAATAACCCTACGTAGATGGTGCCCGAACTGATAGAAAGAATATTTATCCGGTTTCACGACTTGATACTTGCCTTTCTTCTGGGAATGCACCTCAATAACTCTCACTGTTGTGATAATAGTGAGTGGTGTAACGACAACCAGGAGTAAATCCAAGATGGCTTTAAACCTTCAAGACAAAAAAGCAATTGTTGCTGAAGTCAACGAAGCAGCCAGTGGTGCACTTTCTGCAGTTGTAGCTGATTCTCGTGGTGTTGAAGTTGGCGCAATGACTTCTCTACGTAAACAGGCGCGTGAAGCGGGTGTTTTCGTAAGAGTTGTGCGTAATACTCTAGCACGCCGTGCGGTTCAGGGAACAGACTATGAGTGTCTAACTGACACTTTCACAGGTCCTACTCTGATCGCGTTCTCTAACGAGCACCCAGGTGCTGCAGCGCGTCTTTTCAAAGACTTCGCTAAAGAGAACAAAGAATTCGAGATCAAAGCTGCTGCATTTGAAGGCGCGGTTACTGATGCTGAAGTACTAGCGACACTACCAACTTACGACGAAGCTATTGCACGCCTAATGATGTGCATGAAAGAAGCTTCTGCAGGCAAGCTGGTACGTACTATCGCTGCACTACGCGACCAAAAAGAAGAAGCTGCGGCATAAGCCTTGCTTTTTACTGGTTGCTTAATAAACTTATTGTTGATTTAAAAGAGAATTGTTATGTCTATTACTAACGAGCAAATCCTAGACGCAGTTGCAGAAATGTCTGTAATGCA
The DNA here is from genome assembly GCF_050337555.1 of Vibrio profundum. NCBI lineage: Bacteria > Pseudomonadati > Pseudomonadota > Gammaproteobacteria > Vibrionales > Vibrionaceae > Vibrio > Vibrio profundum. Next base: position 19,936 of record NZ_JAKJTA010000031.1, on the reverse strand, counting down.
AGTTGTTGAACTTATCGAAGCTATGGAAGAGAAATTCGGCGTAACTGCAGCTGCTGCTGTTGTAGCTGGCGGTGCTGCTGCTGAAGCTGCTGCTGAGCAAACTGAGTTCGACGTTGTCCTAACTGCTATTGGCGGTAACAAAGTACAAGTTATCAAAGCAGTACGTGGCGCAACAGGTCTAGGCCTTAAAGAAGCTAAAGCTCTAGTTGACGGCGCTCCTGCACCTTTGAAAGAAGGCATCGAGAAAGCTGAAGCTGAAGCTCTTAAAGCTCAACTAGAAGAAGCTGGTGCTTCTGTTGAAATTAAATAATTATTATTTAATTTCATAGCCGCAAGGCTAATGGCTGGTGGTTTTTTGACCACCAGCCTTTTTGCGCTGTAGGGTACAGACGAATTTTCCCGCTGTTTAAGCGTTCTTACCCAAGCAAAATGTGTGACTGTTTAACAACAGACATGCCACTACAGTAAACAGCGATTAGTCACTGTCCCATTGTTAAAATGTCTTGGACAGTTTGGGTCACTTATCAGCGAGCTGAGGAACCCCATGGTTTACTCTTATACCGAGAAAAAGCGCATCCGTAAGGACTTTGGTACTCGTCCACAAGTATTGGACATTCCATACCTGCTATCGATACAGCTCGATTCGTTCGACAAATTTATCGAGCAGGATCCTGAAGGGCAATACGGTCTTGAGGCTGCTTTCCGTTCTGTATTTCCTATCAAGAGCTATAACGGCAACTCTGAGCTGCAATACGTTAGCTACCGTCTTGGTGAGCCAGTTTTTGACGTTAAAGAATGTCAAATTCGTGGCGTAACTTACTCAAAGCCATTGCGCGTAAAATTGCGTCTTGTGGTCTTTGATAGAGACGCGCCAGCAGGTACCGTAAAAGATATTAAAGAACAAGAAGTCTACATGGGTGAAATTCCACTCATGACAGACAATGGTACCTTCGTAATTAACGGTACTGAGAGGGTTATCGTATCCCAGCTGCACCGAAGCCCAGGCGTGTTCTTCGACAGCGATAAGGGTAAGACCCACTCATCAGGAAAAGTGCTATATAACGCACGTGTTATTCCTTACCGTGGTTCATGGTTAGACTTTGAGTTTGATCCTAAAGATAACCTATACGTACGTATCGACCGTCGTCGTAAACTACCAGCGTCGATCATTCTGCGCGCATTAGGTAAGACTACGGAAGAAATCTTGGATCTTTTCTTCGATAAAATAAATTTCGAAGTGAAAGACCAAACGCTATTGATGGAATTGGTTCCAGATCGTCTACGTGGCGAAACGGCATCATTCGATATCGAAGCAAACGGCACGATGTATGTAGAAACTGGTCGTCGCGTAACTGCGCGTCATATCCGCCAACTAGATAAAGATGGCGTTGAGCATATTGAAGTGCCAGTTGAGTACATCGTCGGTAAAGTTTCGGCGAAAGATTACATCAATGAAGCAACCGGTGAAATCATTGTTGCGGCTAACCAAGAAATTAGCTTAGAAGCACTAGCGAACTTGTCTCAAGCGGGACATAAAGCGCTTGAAGTGCTCTTTACTAACGACTTGGATCATGGCCCGTTCATCTCGGATACGCTACGTGCTGATAGCACTGTAGACCGTCTCACTGCTTTGGTAGAAATCTACCGCATGATGCGCCCGGGTGAGCCACCAACGAAAGATGCCGCTGAAGCATTATTCCAAAGCTTGTTCTTCTCTGAGGAGCGTTACGATCTTTCGACCGTTGGTCGAATGAAGTTTAACAGCTCAATCGAACGTGAAGAAACAGGTGATCAAGGCACGCTAGACGAAACTGACATCATCGAAGTGATGAAGAAGTTGATCTCTATCCGTAACGGTGTAGGTGAAGTCGACGATATCGACCACCTAGGTAACCGCCGTATACGTAGCGTAGGCGAAATGGCTGAGAACCAATTCCGTGTTGGCCTTGTGCGTGTTGAACGTGCAGTTAAAGAACGTCTAAGCTTAGGCGATCTTGATGCAATCATGCCGCAAGATTTGATCAATGCGAAGCCAATCTCAGCTGCTGTAAAAGAATTCTTTGGTTCTTCACAGCTGTCTCAGTTTATGGACCAAAACAACCCTCTTTCAGAAGTAACGCACAAGCGTCGTATTTCTGCATTGGGTCCTGGCGGTCTAACGCGTGAGCGTGCTGGTTTTGAAGTGCGAGACGTTCACGTAACGCACTACGGCCGTCTATGTCCGATTGAAACACCTGAAGGTCCGAACATCGGTCTGATTAACTCGCTATCTGCATTTGCACGTTGTAACGAATACGGTTTCCTAGAAACTCCGTACCGTCGTGTTGTTGATGGTGTAGTGACAGAAGAAGTGGATTACCTTTCTGCAATTCAGGAAGGCCAATTCGTTATCGCTCAGGCAAACACAGTATTAACGGAAGAAGGCACATTCGCTGATGAGCTAATCACTGCTCGTCAAAAAGGCGAATCTGGTCTTCACCCACGCGATCACGTCGATTATATGGACGTTGCAACCAACCAGGTTGTATCTATCGCGGCGTCGTTGATTCCGTTCCTAGAACACGATGATGCGAACCGTGCCTTGATGGGTGCGAACATGCAACGTCAGGCGGTACCAACACTGCGCGCAGATAAGCCGCTAGTAGGTACTGGTATCGAGCGTAACATCGCGGTTGACTCAGGTGTAACAGCGGTTGCTAAACGTGGCGGTGTTGTTCAGTCTGTCGATGCATCACGTATCGTAGTTAAGGTTAATGAAGCAGAATTGATTCCAGGCGAAGCCGGCATCGATATCTACAACCTAACTAAATACACGCGTTCTAACCAGAACACATGTATCAACCAGCGTCCAACAGTGATGCCGGGTGAACCTGTTGCTCGTGGTGACGTTCTTGCTGATGGTCCATCAACTGACCTTGGTGAACTAGCGCTTGGTCAAAACATGCGTATCGCGTTCATGCCTTGGAATGGTTACAACTTCGAAGACTCGATCTTAGTATCTGAGCGCGTAGTTCAAGAAGACCGTTTCACAACGATCCATATCCAAGAGTTGTCTTGTGTGGCTCGTGATACCAAGCTTGGCTCTGAAGAAATCACTGCGGACATTCCAAATGTTGGCGAATCTGCTCTGTCTAAATTAGACGAGTCAGGTATCGTTTACATCGGTGCTGAAGTGAAGGGTGGCGACATCCTAGTTGGTAAAGTAACCCCTAAAGGTGAAACACAGCTGACTCCAGAAGAGAAGCTATTGCGTGCGATCTTCGGTGAAAAAGCGTCTGACGTGAAAGACACATCTCTTCGTGTGCCTAACTCAGTATCTGGTACTATCATCGACGTCCAAGTCTTTACTCGTGACGGCGTTGAGAAAGATAAGCGTGCGCTTGAAATCGAGCAAATGCAGCTGAAAGAAGCGAAGAAAGACCTAACAGAAGAGTTCCAAATCCTCGAAGGCGGCCTAATGGCACGTGTTCAAGCGGTACTTCTTTCTGCAGGTTACAGCGAAGCCCAACTACAATCCTTGGATCGTAAGAAGTGGCTAGAGCAGTCTCTAGAAGACGACGCTCTACAATCACAGCTTGAGCAACTTGCTGAGCAGTGGGATGAGCTGAAAGCTGATTTCGATAAGAAATTTGAAACCAAACGTCGCAAGATCACCCAAGGTGATGACTTAGCACCGGGCGTACTGAAAATTGTTAAGGTTTACCTTGCAGTTAAACGTCGCATTCAGCCTGGTGATAAGATGGCGGGTCGTCACGGTAACAAAGGTGTAATCTCTAAGATTAACCCCGTTGAAGACATGCCATACGATGAAACTGGGCAACCAATAGACATCGTACTGAACCCTCTAGGTGTACCATCGCGGATGAACATCGGTCAGATCCTTGAAGTTCACTTAGGTCTGGCAGCGAAAGGTATTGGTGACAAGATCAACCGCATGCTGAAGGAACAGCAAGAATTAGCTAGGTTCCGTGAATTCCTGCAAAAGGTTTATGATCTTGGTAGCACTCGTCAAGAAGTCGATATTGCATCACTTTCTGACGATGAAGTCCGTACTTTGGTGAAAAACCTTCGTGGTGGCTTACCTATCGCGACTCCTGTGTTCGATGGTGCGTCTGAGAAATCGATCAAAGATCTTCTTACCCTTGCTGATTTACCAGCGTCGGGTCAGTTGACCTTGTTTGATGGCCGTACTGGTGATGCATTTGAGCGTCCGGTAACTGTTGGTTACATGTACATGCTGAAACTGAACCACTTGGTTGATGACAAGATGCACGCTCGTTCTACGGGTTCTTACAGCCTTGTTACTCAGCAACCACTTGGTGGTAAAGCTCAGTTCGGTGGTCAGCGTTTCGGTGAGATGGAAGTATGGGCACTAGAAGCATACGGTGCTGCTTACACTCTACAAGAAATGCTTACTGTTAAGTCTGATGACGTTAACGGCCGTACTAAGATGTACAAGAACATCGTAGACGGAAACCACAGCATGGAACCTGGTATGCCTGAATCCTTCAACGTATTGTTGAAAGAGATCCGCTCCCTAGGTATCAACATCGAGCTAGAAGACGAAGAGTAATCCCTTCTCTCTTCATTGAGAAAAGCGATTACCTGGTAAAAAGGCGCTCGCCGAGCGCCTTTAAACTCCTTACAGGAGCTGAATGTGAAAGACTTATTAAACTTTCTAAAAGCACAGCATAAGACTGAAGAATTTGACGCGATCAAAATCGGTCTTTCTTCACCAGATATGATCCGTTCATGGTCATTTGGTGAAGTGAAAAAACCTGAAACGATCAACTATCGTACGTTCAAGCCTGAACGCGATGGTTTGTTCTGTGCTCGTATCTTTGGCCCAGTAAAAGACTATGAATGTCTATGTGGCAAATACAAGCGCTTGAAGCACCGTGGTGTGATTTGTGAGAAGTGTGGCGTTGAAGTCACGCAAACTAAAGTTCGTCGTGACCGTATGGGCCACATCGAACTAGCGTCACCTGTAGCTCACATCTGGTTTCTAAAATCGTTGCCATCTCGCATCGGTCTATTGATGGATATCCCATTGCGTGATATCGAACGCGTACTGTATTTTGAAATGTACGTAGTGACCGAACCAGGCATGACAGATCTAGAAAAAAGTCAGATGCTGACTGAAGAAGAATATCTAGATCGCTTGGAAGAGTGGGGTGATGAGTTCACAGCTAAGATGGGTGCGGAAGCAATTAAAGATTTGCTTTCAACAATGGACCTTAATCAAGAAGCTGAAATGATGCGTGAAGAACTTCAGACAACAAGTTCTGAAACTAAACGCAAGAAACTGACTAAGCGCTTGAAGCTCGTTGAAGCGTTCATTCAATCTGGTAACAACCCAGAGTGGATGATCCTGACCGTACTTCCAGTACTTCCGCCAGATCTACGTCCTCTAGTACCGCTAGATGGCGGTCGCTTTGCGACCTCTGATTTGAACGACCTTTACCGTCGTGTGATTAACCGTAACAACCGTTTGAAGCGCCTTCTAGAGCTAGCAGCTCCGGACATCATCGTACGTAACGAAAAACGTATGTTGCAAGAGTCTGTTGATGCACTTCTTGATAACGGTCGTCGCGGTCGTGCGATTACTGGTTCGAACAAGCGTCCATTGAAATCTCTTGCTGATATGATCAAGGGTAAACAAGGTCGTTTCCGTCAGAACCTTCTTGGTAAGCGTGTAGACTATTCTGGCCGTTCTGTAATCACAGTAGGTCCGTACCTTCGTCTGCACCAGTGTGGTCTTCCTAAGAAGATGGCACTTGAGCTATTCAAACCATTTATCTACAGCAAGCTAGAAACTCGTGGCATGGCGACGACAATCAAAGCCGCTAAGAAAATGGTTGAGCGCGAAGAAGCGATCGTTTGGGATATCCTAGACGACGTGATCCGTGAACACCCTGTACTATTGAACCGTGCACCAACACTTCACCGTCTTGGTATTCAGGCGTTCGAACCAGTACTTATCGAAGGTAAAGCGATTCAGCTACACCCACTTGTATGTGCGGCGTATAACGCGGACTTCGATGGTGACCAAATGGCGGTTCACGTGCCTCTAACTCTAGAAGCACAGCTTGAAGCTCGTACCTTGATGATGTCGACAAACAACATTCTGTCGCCAGCATCAGGTGATCCTATCATCGTACCTTCTCAGGACGTTGTATTGGGTCTTTACTACATGACGCGTGACATGATCAACGCGAAAGGTGAAGGTATGTACCTTGCTGGCCCTGAAGAGGCTGAGAAGGCATACCGTACTAAGAGCGCTGAGCTACATGCTCGCGTTAAAGTACGTATCACTGAAACTGTGGTTGATGAAGATGGCAATAGCACTACTAGCACAGATATGGTCGATACGACTGTTGGTCGTGCAATGCTATGGTCTATCGTACCTAAAGGTCTACCGTTTAGCCTTGTAAACCAAAAGTTGGGTAAGAAGCAAATTTCTACTCTACTTAACGAGGCATACCGTAAACTAGGTCTTAAAGATACTGTTATCTTTGCTGACCAAATCATGTACACAGGTTTTGCATACGCGGCACTTTCTGGTGTTTCTGTTGGTATCGACGATATGGTTGTACCAGCGGCTAAATACACTGAAATCGAAGACGCTGAAGCAGAAGTTCGTGAAATCCAAGAGCAATTCCAGTCTGGTCTTGTTACTGCGGGTGAGCGTTACAACAAAGTTATCGATATCTGGGCGTCTACCAACGACCGTGTTGCGAAAGCAATGATGGATAACCTATCTTCTGAAACAGTGGTTAACCGCGACGGTGAAGAAGAGCAACAAGAGTCGTTTAACAGCATCTACATGATGGCTGACTCGGGCGCTCGTGGTTCTGCTGCACAGATTCGTCAGCTAGCGGGTATGCGTGGTCTGATGGCGCGTCCAGATGGTTCAATCATCGAAACGCCAATCACTGCGAACTTTAAAGAAGGTCTAAACGTCCTTCAGTACTTTATCTCAACGCACGGTGCTCGTAAGGGTCTTGCGGATACAGCACTGAAAACAGCAAACTCGGGTTACCTAACTCGTCGTCTAGTAGACGTTGCTCAAGACGTTGTTGTTCATGAACATGACTGTGGCACCCATGAAGGTGTTGACATGATGCCTCATATCGAAGGTGGTGACGTTAAAGTTGCACTTTCTGAGCTGGCTCTTGGTCGTGTTGTTGCTGAAGACGTTCTTAAGCCAGGTACTGAAGATGTACTGATTCCACGTAATACTCTAATTGATGAGAAGTGGTGTCAAATCATGGAAGAGAACTCTGTAGATAGCATGAAAGTGCGCTCAGTAGTTACCTGTGATGCAGACTTCGGTTGTTGTGCACAATGTTACGGTCGTGACCTAGCTCGTGGTCACCTAGTTAACCAAGGTGAAGCAGTCGGCGTTATTGCTGCTCAGTCTATCGGTGAGCCGGGTACACAGCTTACGATGCGTACGTTCCACATCGGTGGTGCGGCATCAACGGCAGCAGCAGAGAACAGCATCCAAGCGAAAACAACGGGTACTGTTAAGCTACACAACGCTAAATTTGTTATCAACAAAGACAAGAAGCTGGTTATTACTTCTCGTGCTTCTGAGATGACAATTATCGATGAGTTCGGTCGTACGAAAGAGAAGCACAAACTTCCTTACGGTTCGATGCTGAGCAAAGCTGACAACGATGCGGTAACGGCAGGTGACGTAGTTGCCAACTGGGAAGCGCATACCATGCCAATCATCACGGAAGTGGCAGGTCGTATCCAATTCGTTGATATGATTGATGGCGTAACCGTTTCTCGTCAAACTGATGATCTGACTGGTCTATCTTCAAGTGAAGTTACCGAAGCTGCGGCACGTCCAGCGGCAGGTAAAGACATGCGTCCAGCCATCAAACTTGTTGACGAAAAAGGTCAAGACGTAATGATTCCTGGTACTGATATGCCAGCGCATTACTTCCTACCAGGTAAAGCGATCGTTAACATTGAAGATGGCGCTGAAGTAGGCATTGGTGACACATTATCTCGTATCCCTCAGAAATCGAGCGGAAACAAAGATATCACCGGTGGTCTTCCTCGCGTTGCGGACTTGTTTGAAGCTCGTAAGCCGAAAGAGCCTGCGATTCTTGCTGAGCACACAGGTACTGTGTCGTTTGGTAAAGAAACTAAAGGTAAGCGTCGTCTAGTTATCACTCGTGAAGGCGGAGACGCATACGAGGAAATGATTCCTAAGCATCGTCAGTTGAACGTGTTTGAAGGTGAGAAGATCGAGCGTGGTGATGTTATCGCCGACGGTCCAGAGACTCCACACGACATTCTACGTTTACGTGGTATCCACGCTGTGACTCAGTACATTACGAACGAAGTGCAAGAAGTTTATCGCCTGCAAGGGGTTAAGATTAACGACAAGCATATCGAGACTATTGTGCGTCAAATGCTTCGTAAGTGTACTATCTCTTACGTAGGTGACTCTGAGTTCTTAGTCGGCGAGCAAGTCGAATACGCACAGGTGAAAATTGCTAACCGTGCACTGGAAGAAGAAGGCAAAGAGCCTGCACGATTCGAGCGTGAGATCTTAGGTATCACTAAGGCATCTCTAGCGACTGAATCCTTCATTTCAGCAGCATCGTTCCAAGAAACCACACGTGTCCTAACGGAAGCGGCGGTATCTGGTAAGCGTGATGACCTACGCGGCTTGAAAGAGAATGTTATCGTTGGTCGATTGATCCCAGCTGGTACTGGCTTTGCCTACCACCAAGATCGTCAAGCTAAACGCGGTGACGAACAGCAAGGCCCGTCTGCTGAACAAGCGACGGATAACCTAGCAGCACTGCTGAACGCAGGTTTCTCTTCTGGTGAGTAATCACTAAGCGATAGAAACACAAAAGGCACCGTTTATCGGTGCCTTTTTGCTTTCTGGGGTTTATAAACGACAGGCATTTATAAACAACTTTGGGTTTGCAAATTAATCAGGATTTACAAACGAAAACAGGTGTTATCTATATCCTACCGCTAACTTTTTGCTCTCAACATCTTTCGATTTTTCGATCTCAACATCTTTAAAATAAGTAAGTTTAGACTTTTCCCTATACGGCAAAAAGCAAACTAAGCGCCAGGCGGTACAGCCAAGCTATCGGCAATCAGTTTGATCAGCTCATCTTCAACTTCAAAGCGTGCTTCGATGATTTCGCCTACAAAAGAAAGGTCGCCGTCGAAAGAAGACAAAGGGTCATCTTCGGCAACGGAGGCATAGGTATCGGTAAAGTTCAGTAGAGGCTCGGTAGTCAGGATGATTTTGCCATAAGCTTGATCGATTTCATCGGTGGCCTCAAATCCCGTCGCTTTCCATTTATCCATCACCATATCGTATATCTTAAAGTGTCCTTCGGAGATATAGTCGACAAGATGTTGGCAAAAGGACTGGAGTGTCTTGGGAGTGGGGAGTGAGCTGACAGCGGGTTTGGCTGAGCTTAAGTTTCCGGTAACGAGCTTACAATACTCAACGATGAGCGATTGCCGTGTTTCTAGCCAGTGGTCAATTACATCGCTTGAACCCGACCACTGTTGTTGTGTTTGTTTGAATTTGTTTAGCATGACCATGCCCTCATGAACGGACATCATCCTGAGCCCGTTAGCCTTTGATTTTTAAGGCTCTTGTTAATGTACAAGCTATCATCCTTACTAGAATTTATAGTCCGAAATCATATTGGTTACAAACTCTGGTAAGAAAATAGATTGCCAGTAAAATGATTAAACTGCAAGCAAAGGGGAATTAGGATGTTCAAAAAGTATGATGCGGAACGATCAGCATATTGGTGTGTGGTTGCGGGAGATAGGCTGCGCCTAGTCAATGGACAGATACCGTTCGGGCTGGCTTCAGAGCTTGGTATGCCGACGGATAAAGCAATGTGTATCGGGGAATATCAAGGTGCTGCATTCATATGGGTAAATGACGCGGATTGTGAGCAAGAGCAAGAACTGCACTCATTGCGAACGTGTTTAGATTTCGAGACTGATCTGTTTTTTCTGGCGAGCAAGGCGGTTCAATATGGCAATATGCAGCAGACGTTACGTTTCTGCTCACAATGTGGTGCTAGGAACACCCTGAACCATGAACAGTTAGCCATGCAATGTGTAGATTGCCGCCAGTTGCACTATCCAAGAATTTCGCCTTGCATCATCGTAGCGATTCGCAAGCAAGGGCAGATATTGTTGGCGCAACATAATCATCATAAAAGTGGAGTTCACACTGTGATTGCGGGTTTTGTGGAAGTTGGAGAGACGTTAGAGCAGTGTGTGAGCCGAGAGGTTAAGGAAGAAACGGGCATCGACATCGGCAACATTCGCTATTTTTCCAGCCAGCCTTGGGCCTTCCCATCAAATCTAATGGTGGCCTTTCTTGCTGACTATCGTGCAGGAGAGTTGGTCGTCGATACGAGTGAACTGAAGTCAGCGACTTGGTTCTCACCGGAGGAGTTACCCCGTATTCCACCGCCGGGTACCATCGCTCGCGAATTGATAGAGCACACCATCAATGATATAAAAAGTGCTTAGCATTGAGGTAAAAAAAACCCTCCAGAAGGAGGGGGTAAGTAAGATGTCGTTATGAGATGCCGAGTAGCGAATACTCAGTTTATAATTGTAGTTTTTGCTAGCGGGGCCATCTTATACATTGGCATTCTCATGGCGCAATGAATTTGCGGAAATTGTACCTGATAACATGATCTCTCTTGCAAAGCATGGCGCTATTGAGCGCGATTCAGTGTTAAAATAAGCCAGATAATAAATCTTTTGATTGGAATGAACGATGACAAACTTGAAAAACGATCGCTACCTAAGAGCGTTGCTTAAGCAGCCAGTGGATCACACTCCGGTATGGATGATGCGTCAAGCGGGGCGTTATTTGCCTGAATACCGGGCGACGCGTGCAGAAGCCGGAGACTTTATGTCATTGTGTAAGAATGCTGAGTTGGCCTCTGAGGTTACTCTTCAGCCTTTGAAGCGCTTCTCGCTTGATGCCGCAATCTTGTTTTCCGATATTTTGACGATTCCCGATGCAATGGGACTTGGCTTGCGTTTTGCCGCAGGCGAAGGGCCTGTATTTGACAACCCGATTACGTGTAAGGCGGATGTCGATAAGATTGGCTTACCTGATCCGGAAGGCGAGTTGCAATACGTGATGAATGCGGTGCGACAAATTCGTAAGGATCTGGCTGGTGAAGTTCCTTTGATTGGCTTTTCGGGTAGCCCTTGGACCTTGGCTACTTATATGGTGGAAGGCGGCAGTTCAAAGGCGTTCACGAAAATCAAGAAGATGATGTACGCTGAGCCCGCGACATTGCATCTACTGTTAGATAAACTCGCGGACAGCGTGGTTGAGTACTTGAACGCACAAATAAAGGCGGGTGCTCAATCTGTCATGGTGTTCGATACTTGGGGGGGGGTTCTGACCCCTCGTGACTACCAAGATTTCTCTTTGCAGTACATGCATAAGATTGTCGATGGTTTGATTCGAGAAAACGAAGGTCGCCGAGTCCCAGTGACGTTATTTACCAAAAACGGTGGTATGTGGCTGGAGAAAATCGCAGCGACTGGTTGTGATGCTGTGGGTCTGGATTGGACTATTGATATTGCGGACGCTAAACGTCGCGTCGGTGATAAAGTGGCATTACAGGGCAATATGGACCCGTCAGTGTTGTATTCCTCTGAAGGGCGTATTCGTGAGGAAGTCGCCTCTATATTAGCTGGGTATGGTAATGATAATACCGGCCATGTGTTTAATTTAGGGCATGGTATTCACTTAGATGTACCGCCAGAGAATGCTGGTCATTTTGTTAACGCGGTGCATGAGTTGTCTAAGCCGTATCACCAATAGAACCTATGTACCGATGCGATGTGAGACATGGCATCGGTGCAGGTGAAAGTAAGAGTCAGACGTAATGAAAACTCGCGAGAAAATTGTTCAAGCAGCGCTTGAGCTATTCAATGAGCATGGTGAACGTGCGATAACGACCAACCATATCGCAGCGCATATCGGGATCAGTCCAGGTAACTTGTATTACCATTTCCGTAACAAGCAAGAAATTGTTAGGGAAATTTTTAAGCTCTATTCTAGTGAGCTTTTGGAGCGTTTTACCCCGTTGCAAGGAAAAAACGAAGGGCTGGTACTGTTGAAACATTACCTCAGTTCAATTTTTACCTTGATGTGGAAGTACCGATTTTTCTATTCTAACCTTCCGGATATTTTGCAACGAGATACTGAGCTTCATCGAGAGTACATTGAAGTTCAGGAGCGCCTACAAGACAACCTTGTCAAAATCATTCAGGTCTTCATTGAATTGGATTGGTTACGTATTGAATCGCCAGATGTGACATTCTTCGTGCGGACACTGCATATGATCGTATGCGGATGGTTGAGCTATCAGTCTGCGATGTCTGCCAATACTAAGGTGACCGAACAAATCATCCATCAAGGGATGCTGCAAATGATCCACGTGGTCAAACCGAGAGCCACAGAACTTGGCCAAGAGCAGTTGCAACTGTTGGCTGAAGGTATGATGACGATGTACGCGTAACTCGGTTACGTTTATCGTTTTATCGCTTATAGGTAAGCTTTGCTTCTCGCATCTTGCTTATAAGTGATAGGGTTTATAACCTCAGCGCGTATAAAGTGAAGCGCGTTTCCTACCTCGACAATCTTGCGATTTCGATAACCTTACTACTTCGATAAACTTGCTACTTCGACAGCCAAGACAGTGGGTTTTGCGCTTTACTGTTACGGCGAACCTCAAAGTATAAAGAGGGTTGTTCCTGGCCGCCAGTATCACCGGCAAGGGCAATCGTTTCTCCCGTGGTAACTTTGTCGCCCTCTTTTTTGAGCAAGGTTTGGTTGAAGCCATAGAGTGTCATGTCGCCTTTTCCGTGATCAATCAAGACCACTAAGCCATACCCACGTAGATAATCAGAAAATACGATTGTGCCTGAATCCACCGCTTTAACCGGTTGCCCATAACTGGCGCTGATGACGATGCCTTTCCATTTTGATAAACCCGCTTGTGACGAACCAAAATGATGCAATACTCGTCCTTTTAACGGCCACGGAAGATGACCTCGCTTGGCAGAAAAGCCATTCATGGATACGCGGGAACGCTTGGCCGCTTTGGCGATTTCAGCTTTTAAGCGAGCTTCATTCCGCTGCAACTCTGACAAGTACACTTTATCGCTTGAAATGCTTTTGGATATTTTTCCAAGCGTGTACTTTCTTTTCGTTTGAGTCCGTTTTAGCTTAGATAGCTTATCCGTTTGTTGGTTGAGAAGTGCGGCAATCTGTGATTTTTGCGCCACCAGCTGTTTTTGATTACTCTCTAAATCGTGTTTAGTTTGTTCTAGCTCTGTGATGGTATCAGCGCGTTGCTTGGCCAAAAATTGGAAGTACTGGCTCATTCGATCCGCTTCCTGGCTGTCGTTAAAAATCGGCGATGCTGAGTTGTCACGGTTCATGACGTAGTAGGTCTGCAGTAGCTCCGAGAGTTTACGGCTCTGGTTTAGCTTTTGTTGTTCAAGGCGTTGTATCTTTTGCTCGATCCGTTGAATATTGCTGTTAGCTGTGGCCAGTTTAGCGCGAGTTTGTTTTATCTCTCGTGTCAGACGACTGATACTGAGTTCTTGCGTTTGCAATGAATGCTGAAGCGAATTAAGGGTTTTCTTGTGGCCAACTAAAGAGTTTTGTTGTCGTGATATTTCATTTTTGACGGCACTCAGTTCTTTGTGAGAACTCGCCAAAACAGGTTGAGAGTATGATGAACAAACCATCGCTGAAACAATAACTAAGCGAGATATGCCTAGTCGTAAGCATCGCGAGTTCTTTTTTGTCATCATTCTAATCGTGTTCCCTGTCTTATTTAAGTCGGTCAGTATAACCAAACGCCATAGTGATACGAAATCACCATGTCAAAATTGGCGAGTCTTTTCGGCTCACATTATATATTTGTCGAATTTTACTGTTCGTTGGGCGAAAATAGTATAAAGGAATAGGGAATAAAAAATACCCCCGACGAATCAGGGGTATAACTTTGAGGTACGCTTACTTGAACAAAGGTTGCCCGGTCATTTCTGTTGGAATCTCCAGTCCCGCCAGTGTAAGCATCGTTGGCGCTAAATCTGATAATTTACCGCCTGAGGTAAATTCAAACTGTTTATCACCAACATAAATCAGCGGTACGGGTAGATTCGTATGCGCAGTGTGAATGCCACCAGTTTCAGGGTCGATCATCATCTCAGCATTGCCATGGTCCGCGGTGATCAGTAGCTGACCTTCCACTTCTTTGATGGCTGCAACGACTTTTGCCATGCAGCTATCTACCGCTTCAATCGCTTGCTCTGCCGCATCATATACGCCAGTGTGGCCAACCATATCAGGGTTCGGGTAGTTGCAAATGATAGTATCAAAGTCGCCAGATTTAATCGCGGTGACCAGTTTATCAGTTAGCTCGCCAGAGCTCATTTCTGGTTGTAAATCGTACGTCGCTACCTTCGGTGACGCCACCAATTGACGTTCTTCACCTGAGAATTCTTGCTCGACGCCACCGTTAAAGAAGAAGGTGACGTGAGCGTATTTCTCAGTTTCAGAAATACGTAGTTGAGTTTTATTTTGCTTAGAAAGCCATTCACCATACGTATTGCTGAGTGATGCCGATGGGAAAGCAATCGCTAACGGAATGTCTGCTGCATATTGGGTCAGCATGACAAAATCGATAGCTGGCAATACTGAACGCTCAAAGCCAGAAAAATCTGGGACAAAGCTGCGCGTGATCTCGCGGGCGCGATCGGCACGGTAGTTCATAAAGATAACCGCGTCACCGTCTTCGATACGTGCAACGTCTTCGCCTTCAGCTTGAATGGCAGTTGCTTTCACGAATTCGTCATTCTCTTCACGCGCGTAAGCAGCTTCTAGGCCTGCCACTGCTGAGTCGAACTGGTAATCGGCTTTGGCTTGTGTCAATAAATCGTAAGCGACCTGTACGCGATCCCAGTTATTGTCACGGTCCATGGCGTAGTAGCGGCCAACTAGAGAAGCCACACGACCTTTGCCGAGCTTGTTAAATAGAGTATCGAAACGCTTTAACGAGTTTTCAGCGCTGCGCGGCGGTGTATCACGCCCATCTAGGAAACAATGCAGATAAATTTTCTCTGCACCTCGTGCTGCTGCCATTTCAACGGCGGCATAGATATGGTCTTCGTGTGAGTGAACACCACCTGGAGACATCAAACCCATTAAATGAACGGCTTTTCCGGCTTTGATAGCTTTATCCATAGCGTTGGTCAACGTTGGATTGTCGAAAAATTCTTTGTCACTGATAGATTTAGTGATTCGAGTCAGGTCTTGGTAGACGATTCGCCCCGCACCTATGTTGGTATGGCCAACTTCTGAGTTGCCCATTTGCCCATCAGGCAGGCCTACATCCATGCCCGATGCTGAAATCAGCGTGTTTGGATAGGTTGCCACAAGCTCATCCATTGTAGGCGTTTTGGCGTTATTGATGGCATTACTAGAGTTGTCTTCACGGTGGCCCCAACCGTCAAGAATGACTAGTGCTAAAGGCTTCTTAGCGGACATGATTTTACCTCGTTAAAGTTCAAAGCTTGAGAAACAAATTAGCGTAATTTTACTACACTTTAAAGCAATAACAGTAGGTAAAGATCAATCCGGTTGGGATTAAGTGTCGATTAATCTCGGCTAGAATGATCTTAAGTGGATAAAAATGAAATTAAATTAGCATTAGCTAACTAGGATGCTGGTGCCCAATACGGCGAGGACAGCGCCTGCCCAAGCAAAACGGCTGGGGCGCTGTTTAGTGTAAATCCACAATAAAGGTAACAACATTATTGGCGTGGTTGAGGACAGAAGAGCGACCATGCCGACATTGCCTTTTTGCAGAGCGTACAATATAAACGTCATACCAACGGCCATGGCAAGAATGCCATTGAGTGCAGCAAGAGAGAAAATGGGCCAGGTCATTTTTCGAGTGGCTTTTGCGAGGCTTATTCCCGATAACCTCAGCACTGCATGGGCGGAAAAGGCGGCAGCCATACGAATGGCCGATGCGGCGATAGGATCAATGTGCGTTTGCATGACAGGTTTGGCGATGATGCCGCCTAAAGACTGACACAGCGCGGCAATTAACCCTAGGCTAATACCTAGCCAAATATTGCCTTTTACATGTTCGAGTTGTTGGTTTTTTTGTGCTTTACGGCCAAAAAAGATAGCAATGGTGACGCCAGAAAAAACCAGACAAGCGCCAGTAAATTGCATCCAAGTTAAGGCTTCGCTGAACAACAGGTACCCTAACACCGTAGAGAAGACGGAGTGGCAGGCGAACAATAAACCAGACTGCCTAGGCCCCATCATATTAAGGCAAGCAAACAAGGCCGTGTCACCAATAAAAATACCCACAAAGCCTGAAAAGACCATAGGTAATAGTGCCGTGCTTTCGACGGATGACCAACCACCAGTCACCGATGCATACACAATTAAAATGATCGCGGTTAGGCCGATACGCCAGCGACTGTAACAGAAGGTGCCTAAGTGCTGAGCAGGTTTGACGGACAGCAGCCCGGCTACGGCCCATAGGAATGCGGCAGCAAGTGCAAACCATTGGTAACTCATAATAGTGTTGTTCTCTTTGGTAAAATGAGGAAGGTTGGTGCTAACAGAAAGACGAAAAAACGAGGCTAGTTAGCCTCGCTTTTTGCACTCGCATATATATCAGCGATTATTTTTCAGAAGTTTCAGAAGTTTCAGAAGTTTCAGAAGTTTCAGAAGTTTCAGAAGTTTTGTGGGCGTAGGTTGCGCCCATTTTAGTGATGGCTTGCTCTGACATGGTAGAATCGAAAGTAATGTAATCTTTGGCAAATAGGTTGATCACCGTTGAACCAAGTTTAAAACGACCCATCTCTTCGCCTTTCTTGAGCGAGATAGAATTATTGCCACTTACTGGGTAGTCCCAGCGGTAGACTGTATTGCCTCTCGGCGGGGTCACAGTACCAGCCCAAATCAACTCGATACTGCCAACAATTGTCGCTCCAACTAACACCTGTGCCATCGGGCCAAACTCGGTGTCAAAAATGCATACTACACGTTCGTTACGAGCAAACAAGTTTGGCACATTTTCGGCGGTTAATGGGTTGACGGAAAATAAGTCACCGGGCACATAAATCATCTGTCGTAGTGTGCCATCGCAAGGCATATGCACGCGGTGATAGTCTTTTGGCGACAAGTATAAGGTCGCAAAATCACCGTCGGCAAACTCTTGTGCGAGGGCATCATCGCCACCCAATAGCTCTTGCGCGCTGAAAGTGTGCCCCTTCGCTTGGATCAATTTGTCGCCGTCGATTGAACCAAACTGGCTGACACAGGCATCGGCAGGGTAGGTGAGCACATCGGATTCAGATTCGATTGGACGAGCATCAGCTTTAAGCTCGCGAACAAAAAATTCGTTGAAGGTCTTGAAATGTTTCGGATCGGAATGAAGTGCTTCATTCATATCTACTTTGTATTGTTTGATAAACCAGCGAATGACCGCTGTCGTTAATTGGCCAGCTTGAGCTGAAGCGAGCTTCCCGACTAAACGAGTTAAGCCGTGCTGAGGAATCCAGTGCTGAAGTCCAATTTTTATCTTGTCCATGGTAAACATTCCAATACTATCTATGTTGTCTAAAATATGGGCGCGAGATGTTACTTAAGTTTGGCGGTAATGTCAGCCCTTATCCCAGAGTAGGCTGACCTTAGAATTATAAATCCGCTTTCTTGTTTCTTGAGAATTGTCGATTCGCTTTGTTTTCTGTCATGCTCTCAATAATACGATGATAGTTGCTAAATCGACTTTTGCTGATCTCGCCCGCATCGACAGCCGCTCTCAATAGACAACCGGGATCGTCGCCGTGCTTGCAATCACGGAACCGGCAGCTACCAAGGTGAGGGCGAAACTCGGTAAAGGCTTGTGTGACTTCGTCTGCTTCTAGATGCCATAAGCCAAACTCACGCACCCCAGGAGAGTCAATCAAATCACCGCCAGTTGGGATGTGATAGAGTCGTGCGGCGGTGGTTGTGTGCTGCCCCAAGCCAGAGTTTGCCGAAACATCACCTTCTTCAATGTTGAGTTCGGGCATTAGCGCATTAACTAAACTCGATTTTCCAACGCCAGACTGGCCGACAAAAATATTAATTCTATTGGCGAGTTCACGTTCCAGCTCTACCAAACCATCACGAGTTTTCTTACTAACAAACAAAACCTGATAGCCAATTTTCTGATAGATACTTAGTGCTTCTCGATATTCTTGTTGCTGCTTGTCTTCGATAAGGTCAGTTTTGTTTAGGACAATGAGCGGCGCAATCTGTAGCGTTTCCGCGGCGACTAAATATCGGTCGATGATATTTAGTGACAGCTCGGGCAAGACGGAAGAGACGATCACCATTTGATCGACATTGGCGGCAACCGGCTTCAAACCATCGTAGTAGTCCGGCCGAGTTAAGACCGAAGTACGTGGCTCGACGGCCTCAACGACACCCGAAATTCCTGCCATTTTTTCAAGGCCAGATCGCCAGATGACTTTATCGCCAGAGACTAGGGTTTCGATCCCTCGTCTTAGGTTGCAGCGATGGATTTCCCCGGATTCGCTATCCTCGATATCGGCATGTTGACCGAAGCGCGTGATGACGAGACCAGTCTTGCTTGTACCAAGCATAGACTCTTCCCAATCGATGGAATCGGATTCTTTTAACCGTTTACTTTGGTTGTTGCGAACCCGTCGAACTTGACCTTTAGTGAGTTTCTTTTTTTTTGCCACAATGAGTTACTTAAAAATAGGTGTTCAGTGTCTTGACCTTGTCGATAGGCTAAGCTTATCTAATGGAACTGATAGATTCTAAGCTATCTTGAAGATCTTAATTTGGGTATAGTACTCTTTTTATCGTGAAACAAATAGGCACCTCTTTTATGTCCTTTAGCGATCAGAACTTAATCTGGATCGATCTTGAGATGACAGGTTTGAATCCTGATACTCATAAAATTATTGAAATTGCTACGATTGTCACGGACGGCGAATTAAATATTTTAGCAGAGGGCCCTGTGCTTGCGATCCATCAAAGTGAGCAAGAACTAGAAAAAATGGATCAATGGTGCACCACTACACATAATGCCAGCGGATTGGTGGAGCGGGTACGTTCTAGTCAAGTGACTGTTGTTCAAGCGATGGCGGAAACGATTGAATTTCTAGAGAAATGGGTACCTCAAGGTCATTCCCCTATCTGTGGTAACAGCGTTGGTCAGGATCGCCGCTTTCTGAATAAGCACATGCCTGAGCTTGACGCGTATTTCCATTATCGCTGCATTGACGTGAGCACGATCAAAGAGCTCACTAAGCGTTGGCAGCCAGACGTATTATCTAGATTCTCTAAGCAAGGTAAGCATTTAGCGCTGGATGATATTCGTGAATCTATCGATGAGCTGGTGTTTTACCGTCAAAATATCTTTACCATCTAATCTATTACCTGAGCTAGTGAGAAAAGTACTGACAGCCTTCCGCTGTCGGTAAGTCGTTAACATTTCTGTGTTTGGTTGTTTTTTGAACGCTTGGTGAGAAAAGCTGATTTTTTTACTAAAAGGGCTTGCATCAAATAGAAATGCTCTTATAATTCGCAGCCCTAAACGACGGAAACGTTGTGAATGCGACACTAGCTCAGTTGGTAGAGCGCAACCTTGCCAAGGTTGAGGTCACGAGTTCGAACCTCGTGTGTCGCTCCAAATTTCTTTCGCTGAATACTTTCATCGAAAGAGGCAGTTCTCACGGTACTTAACGGTGACACAATTCGGACGCGGGGTGGAGCAGCTTGGTAGCTCGTCGGGCTCATAACCCGAAGGTCGTCGGTTCAAATCCGGCC
>NZ_JAKJTA010000030.1:0-26364 GCF_050337555.1 Vibrio profundum | reverse complement strand
TTTGGGATGATGGGCACCCAAGAAACGAAGCAGTTAAAGCGTTAAAAAATGACACGTTAACCCAATGGAAAATCGACTCTGGTTACCATGACCGCTCCCTGTCTGAGACGGCCATGTCTCGATACAAAGGACTCACTAGCGGTCAATTGAGCTTAAGGCATTACAACGCTCAAGTCGGTGAGGCACTCGCTAATGTCAAAGCCATGAACAAAGTCATAGGACTAGGTATGCCTGTTAGACACTAACGGAAGCTAAGCGTAGGTAAGATCTGTCTTCAACCTGATTTGTTCAACAACGCCACAGGCATACCTAGTCCTATTGTTCTGGTCGAATAGATCCGGACACTTTACTAATGGAATTTCAAACCACATGGAGGCAATATCCACTTTGCCATATTTCTACTAATCCGAAGTCACTTACTTGGAACGCAGATCGTAAACAGGTTCTGTCCAACAGTGAGTCTCGAACTTTGTCACACTTTCTTTGGAAAGCCACGTTGTTCAAGTCTAAGTTTCGATCTTTATTGTCACATTTGGCCTCTGTTAGCCACGATAGAAACGAGCTTGGGAAGTAGAAAAGTTTCAAACTTTAATGCCCACCGACAGGTACACAGAGAATTGAACGCACCAACTTGACTTTACGGAGACAATTGAAACGATTATCTCGGAAAGCGATCTGTTTTTCCAAATTAGAAACGACACATGATAAGGTCATCGGGACCTTTATCGAGCGAGAGTATTACACCCAAGTCAACTGATTGGAGTCATGACCCATTTACCGGTCATGACTCCAATACGTTGATATATGGTATGATTCCACGTTTAGGAATGTGACCATGGCTACCATTGAAGTACCTTGCCGATTCTGTTCGCAGACTCACCCTGTGCGAAAACACGGTACAGGTACAACTGGGCAACAGCGTTACCGTTGCCTCGAGTGTAAACGTACCTTCCAACTGGTTTATTAATACGAAGAGTGGAAGCCCGACGTTAAAGAAAAAATCATTGATATGGCGATGAATGGGGCGGGATTAAGGGATACCGGTAGAGTTCTAAAGGTCGGTTACGATACCGTTTTACGCACTTTAAAAAACTCCAACCGAAGCAAGTAACCACGATTCCGTTGATGGAGTCTGGCTTAAACAGGCCAAAAGCTCTTAACTGTGTTGCCCACCGCTAAAAGCGTTCACCCACTAAATTAGACGCATACGCGGGAGCTGGATAGAATTCTCTGTATTCCACACAGCGGTAATCGCTCTATCGAGGAGGCGTCATGCTGATAAAGCGCGGTAAGGTTACAGGCATCAAAAACTCTATACAGGTAAACGGTCATAGTGAGAATGGACAAGCGGGAACCTTTCAGGTCGTACTGTTGAAACTGGATGGCTCTGCTGTCCGTATAAAGTCTCGAAATATCCCTTTGATAGATATCGGTGACGAGCTTGTGGTCGCAGGTAAATTAAAAAATGGGGTGGTCAAATCATTCGCATACAAAAACCTGTCGAATGGTAGTTACAATGACAACGGCGGGGTAGGGATATCTATATTGACCGGCATATTGGCTATTACCGCCGGTTTCACGTCTTTAATCTCTATCCATACTTGGCTTGCTTCTATCCCGTTCCTTGCTTTCACCATCGCTGGCGGATTAATCGTCCGCCATGGTTTGAACTTGATGAAAGCAAAAAGAAAATTAAAGCGGATGCAGAACTCCAACATTTTTTGAGATAAGGTAATCCTCCCTTTAATAACTGCACCGTCGAGTAGAACGTTTGTTGTTTAGTGTAAAGGAGGCCTCCCATTATTGGCTTTGTGAGGCCTTTCATGATTGTAGAACCAAAGCCACTTAGTGGCCATATCCTGTACTTCATCGAGAGAATCAAACAAGTATTTACTGACCCAGCTAAAACGCACCGTCCGATTAAATCGCTCGACGTAAGCATTTTGTTGAGGGTTTCCGGGTTGAATGTAATCGATGCGGATCGAGTTATCTTTAGCCCACTGAATAAAATCACCACTGATAAATTCCGGCCCGTTGTCACAACGAATGGCCATCGGCCTCTTACGTTGTTCAATCAAATTATCTAATGTTCGAATGACTCTTTGTGTCGGTAATGAAAAGTCGCTTCAATCGCGAGGCCTTCACGTTTAAAATCATCAATGATATTCAACAAACGATACTTTCTGCCGTCTAAGAGCTGGTCGTGCATGAAATCAATTGACCATACCTGATTCGATTTGAGAGGATTTTTTAGAGGCTCCGGTACCTGACGATGCAACCGTCTTCTTGGGCGAATGCGCAGATTTAAAGACAGTTCACAATAAATACGGTAGACGCGTTTGTGGTTCCATGGATGCCCCTGCACATTGCGCAGGTAATCAAAACAAAGCCCGAAACCCCAATCGGATTCTTGCTTTGTGAGGTCTAGCAGTAAACGGGCGATCTGTTCATTTTCAGGTTGCCGCTGCGGTTGATATCGATAGCAGGTTTCACTGACTCTAAACCACCGGCACGCTTGTCGAATACTAATTTCATGAGTGGCCACTGAATGCTGAGCGACGGTTCGGCGCTCACAGGGCTTCACCACTTTTTTGTCATGGCGTCTTGGATGACTTCGGCTTTTAGGCGCTCTTCCGCGTACATTTTTTTGAGTCGTCGGTTTTCTTCTTCCAACTCCTTCATCCGAGTCATTAACGACGCGTCCATTCCACCGTATTTCGTTCGCCATTTGTAAAACGTGGCAGAGCTCATACCGTGCTCGCGACAAAGCTCACGGACGGGAACTCCAGCTTCCGCTTGTTTTAAAATTGATAAGATCTGACTGTCTGTATATCGTGATGTTTTCATCGTGAACCTCCTGCATTAATCATACGAGAAAATTCTACTTTTTCATGCGGTTATTTTT
The DNA here is from genome assembly GCF_050337555.1 of Vibrio profundum. Lineage (NCBI taxonomy): Bacteria > Pseudomonadati > Pseudomonadota > Gammaproteobacteria > Vibrionales > Vibrionaceae > Vibrio > Vibrio profundum. Next base: position 23,459 of record NZ_JAKJTA010000030.1, on the reverse strand, counting down.
CGGGGGGATTACCATAAGACTTCTGCATCGAACGCAGCACAAAACACTAACTCAATAAACAATACAACCGAAATAGGAATTCAAATTGTCACTGCTAAAAAAACAACTTATCAAACCGCTCCTTGCCATTGTTGCACTCTCTGTTTCTCAACTTTCTTATGCGGACATTTCAAACACGCAAGCTAGCAACCTACTGCACTATTCTGCTGCCGATCAGGATTTATCTCAGATAGGAGACGCGATGGCCGCATCTCTTAAACGAAATAGATACATCAACGCTTTGCTAACGGAAAAGGGCACTGAGCAATTAGCATCAAAGGCCGAAATAGACTTTGGTCCTTCCGTCTTTATGAAAAACGTCACTCAATCAGTGCAAGCAGTCCTGTCTGACTCTGATTACCGTCAACTGGCCGCTTGGTATCAATCGCCGTTTGGTAAGGAAGTGACGCACTACGAAGCCACACGAGGCTATGCTCCCCAAAAAACGAAGAGTCAGTACAAGCAATTGATGGCAGAAGCGAGTCCAGAACGTATTCAGTTGCTGGAACAATTCGACCAGCTTACACACGCCACCGACATGACAGTGGAAATAGCCGATCTTGTTATGACCGAAACATGGACAGCAAATGCTATCAGTCAGCACACATACGATGAGAAATCGAAGAAACTCTTTAATGCATACAAGGATCTAAGACTAGAACAAGCAAAAGGCAGCTTTAAACAGGACACTCAGGCACACAGCTTATTCACGTACGCTAAATTGAGCGACAGTTCCCTCAGTAAATACATCGACTTCCTCAAGAGCAAGCCTGCGCGATCGTTCATTGAAGCTGCAAATCAAGGTGTCATGAAAGCCATGAACATTGGTTCGAAGGACTTCGGTGACTCAATGGCGAAGATAGAGCGTGCCATTAATGCAAACCCTGCTGGTTAGACTGGCGTTAAAGCACCAGCGATAGTCATTCAATGAACTTAGAGGCTGATAGATACAAGGTATAGCATCAGCTATTCAGCCTCTACGCGCTAACGATTGCAAAAGATTTCATGCCAAAGCAATACCTTGCCGCATTTCACTGTCATCGAAGCCACATTATCCAAACGGGTGGGTGTGAGCTGCCGCACCGTCCCGATTCGGGACGTATAATGCAAAAGCTAAGGCTGGCACTGAAACCAAAATTTAAACTGAGGATATAAACATGCACTTTGAATACGCAGCAGAGTATGTAATGGGCAGATGGGAAGATGGGCTCACTGACGATAAAGCGCTGCTTGCTGAGTTAGCAATGGACCAAATATTGGCGCTTGCTGAGGAAAAAGCATCTGAAATTTGCAACGATAAAATAGTTTCCATCGTTGCAAATATGCGAGAGTGCGAAGGTAATGAATTAAGGTTTTCAAGTATTTCATAACTCTCATTTACAGCCTGAAGTGGCTAGCAGGGTAATGTGCCTAACGATTAGGATTGACGATGACAGGTAATAAAAACGGCGAGCAATGTCTGAACATTCAATCTATCGAAATGAATACTTTTATTCAAAACTTATGATATTGGTTTCTAACAAAACAAAAAAAGTACATTAAAATTAAATAATACTGTTATAAATCAATTAAGTACGCACTTTAATGCTTATATTAAATTCAGTACACTAGACAATGACAACAAAGCTCGTATAACCATGTGTAAACATAAAAAACCAGCCCACCTCAAGGTAATTAAACATAATTGTAATTTACCATAAAATATGTAATTCGCATTATTAATCATGTGGTTATGCTATCACGAGCTACCAACATGATTAATAATACGACTTACATGAATATCAGTTGCTACCTTGCAGAAACTAAGAGTTAGAACAATACGAGAATCACCCCTGCGTAGCGTTGTCTAGCAAACTTTGGATAATGCTCGCCGCTACGAGTTTATCTTCTTCACTAACTAAAGTGCTCGCTGCCTCTGCTGGTGTCACTTTCTCCAAACAAAAGTCTTCATCTTGTACATACACGCCATCCGAATAGACGATAGCAAATTTTCCATACTTCCCATCCGAATGGTCACCATTGTTATAGACAAAGTTGTCACCTCACATCAAAGATTGAAACCGGACAATAAAGTGTAGAACTCAGCCAATAAAGATCGAAACTTTTCTAACCGCGGTTAGCTTGAGTCTGCCCCAAAGTCATATAGCTCTACAAGATGATGAGAAGGAACTGGGCCGAGTTTTACCAACTTGAAGTAATCCGAATCATTGTAAAAAAGCGCTCCAGAAAGTTAACCTGTTCTTCTGTTGTTATAGTCAACCAGTCGTTAGCTATACTCTGTTTAGGTATTCCCTAACACTTTGTGAAACACTATGACACAGCGTAATATTCATGGTGAGTGGACCATGAGTTTTGAAAACCGATTCCTGCACTCTGAAGTTACAGGACCTACCAATACCGAGGCGGCATTGGCTTGGTTCGAAGAGATGAAAAAGCTGGTTTCCACTTCTTCCGGAACGTGTACACCTTGGGTTTTGTTGATAGACTCTCGAAATTGGGAAACGAGTCCACAAGAGCAATGGGATAGTAATAACGTTATTATCACCTGGACGAAAGAGAATGACTGTTGTTTTCTGGCAGTGGTGTACTCTAATAAAATTCAAGAGTATTCAGCCAAAACGGGTCTTGATGCAAAAAATACATCTCACCATGTTATTTTCTTCGACTATGACGAAGCGTATCAAACTTGCCTCGATAAGCTAGCTGAGGCTCAGAAGCTGCACGACAAGTAATTGCCAACTTCCACCTAGCCGTAGATGCTCCTATGCTGTTTAGCTTAACAGGAGCAGTTGTAGGAATCTGATCAATATATGCTGACAAGCGGCCCGTTCCTCACTTTCTGTAGTCATTCTTTCGTTAGCTATAATGAAGCTAGGCTCCTTATCCCATTTGGTGACAAACGATGACACAACGCAACATCCATGGCACCTATACAATGAGTTTTGAAAACCAGGCTCTGTATTCTAAAGTGACTGGAGCGACTAACAACGAACTGTCAGCCGCTTGGCTTTCAGATATTAATGCACACCTTGATAAGGCTAAAAATGGTAATAAACCTTGGGCACTACTAAATGATTGTCGAGAGTGGGAATGGCAGCCGAAGATGCTTGGGAAGGTATGAATAACCTTGTCGATTAGATATCCTCTCATCATTGCGTTATGTGCTCACTTATTTTCTCTAATCAGATGCGGATTTTTGCCACCACCAAAGGATTAAGCGGGCAAAGAGAATTGAGCGCACCAACTTGACCTTACGAACACGACTGAAGCGATTAGAGCGAATAAAGATCTGTTTTTCCAAATCAGAAACGATGCATAATAAGGTCATCGGGACCTCTATTGAACGAGAGTATTACACCTAACTCAACGGGTTGGCGTCACGACCCACTTACTGCTTCTATCTGTGGTGTTCTTCTGTAACTCAAGCCTAAATTTTGGTTGCGTAAATAGTTTCCCTCTACACATTGAACATATTAGCTTATTCAAGCTTAGGTTTTAAGTCGATTCTTCTATATTTTTCTATTACTGATTTACGTACTTTTTCTATTTGGTCCCATATTTTGTGTGCCATCTTTCTATTTTCTTTATAATACTGATGGCTGAACATGAAATAGTATTCTTTTGTCTTAATTGGTGGCCCAACTTTCATAATATTCCCATATTCTGGATACGATTTGATAATCTGATCAATCGTACCATCCTGAGCTGCATATGCACCTATTCTGCCTGCTTGAAGCATATCTAGGTTTTGTTTTACTGATTTTACTTCATTAACATGAATTCCCATTCTTTTGAGATCTTTGACAACTGAGTATCCCATATTTGCTCCCACACTTTTTGCTCCCGTTATCTTTTTACCATCCCAGATAACTGAGCTTCCTTGTGGTACGTACATATGATAACTCAGAACAAAAACTCGCTTAGTGGTATCAACCTTTCCGTCCTTCATAGGGTAAACACCTTCATTCTGGCGATCTTTATGGAAAGAATAGAACCCTGACCCGTCAAATTCTCCATCCTGTAAATAAAGATGAACCCTTTTATTTGGTAACCTTCTTATATGAATCTTTATATTAAGGTCTTTGGCTACCTGATTTATAATATCAACACCAACCCCCGGGGGGCTTCCTATCTTAGGGCCAGTTCCCATTACAAGTGGAAACCCGGCATTATCCTGATAACCTATTTTTAAAATCTTTGTCTTATTTTCAGCATGACTTATTCTTATGGTCATTAACAATGTTAACGTAAATATTATTATGTTTTTACATTTATACATACACTATGACTTCCTAAATAGGCTATACCCGTAAAACTTGAAGATGCAGGATTAAGGGCCTGAAAATGATTATTAATTCGGGATACGATAGAATTGACGACATTAGGTAATACATCAGTAAGAAGTTGCTTTATTGTTGACTCAAGCTCTGCCTTTACGTAAGCAATAATCTGATGGGTATGGTAGTAGAGATGCGTGGAAAGGTGCTCAATAAGCACCATTGCTTGAGCGACAGAAAGAGGGATATTTAACCCATTATTTTCAGGCTTCAGCTTTTTCGATTGCTCGAAATCTTTAAGATGACGAAGTACCGTTGCTTCATAAATACGTAACGTTTGAAAAATCATCGAACGACTCCAGCCTTCTGAGCGAGAAGAACCGCTTTATATGGCCACGAACTCGGTTGTCACGAGTACTCTCGTGCGTATATTCAAGTTCTTTCTTTTTCTTGTCGGTTAAAGTCATTTTCATGGTGCTTATCATGATCCGCTTCTTAAAAAATAGAAGATCACTACCGTACTGCAAGTCAATTAACTTCAATTTACACTAAGTGTAATGGATAATTCTATTTAGTTACACTCCAAGTGATTGATTTATTGTGTGAACTCCCTTTTTTATATGGATTTAATTATGGCTAATGTTGAAGTGAAATGCCGTTTTGGTTCTCAGATTGCTCCTGTCGTGCAGCATAGAAGAAACCAAAGGAGCATACAGCGATATCGTTGTTTAGAATGTATACGAAGTTTTCTCCTCGATTACACTTATGAAGCCTGTAAACCGGGCGTTAAGGAAAAGGTTGCCGACATGGCCATGAATAGCACGGGGCTACGAGATACGCCACTGAAAGTGGGCTACAACACCGTTTTTGCACCCTAGAAAGATCCAACCCCACCTCAGGACTTTTGGGAAACCACCAACAAATTAATTGATTTGTTATCTATTCATGGCTGTGTTTTTATGGCTGCAGCCTATTCAAAAAAACTTCAACAATTTACTACCAAGGAAGGGCTTAACGGGCAGAAAACGACTCTCCATATATTTTTCGATTACGATGAAGCGTATCAAGCTTGTTTATGCTCTTTATGAAGCAGAAGCTCAATATCAAGGCAACGACTAACCCCACGAGCCTAAAACCGACATCGATTTCTTGCCCCATACGCATTTACGTTTGTCTCAGAAGCCTGAAGATGTGGGTGGATTTATCCCAATCAGAAGTAATTCGACATCATGTCAAGACTTCGAATGTTATCTATACTTGTGTGACAAGGGTTTAAATTCACATTCAGGTAAACAATGGTGCAACGGAACATCCACGGCGAATGGACCATGAGTTTTGAAAACCGCATATTCTACTCCGAAGTGATTGGAGCAAGTAATGATGAGGCAGCTAAAGCTTGGTTTAAAGATATGCGACAGACTATTCAAAAGCCAATTCATGGCGGTACAGAGCCTTGGGTAACTCTTTTTGATGGCCGTAATTGGGGGACTGCATCACCTGATGCGATGGAAAATAACAGCAAGAGTGTCGTGTGGATGTCTAAAAATAATTGCCTGCTTTGTGCCATTGTACTCTCTAAAAAACTGCAACAGTTTTCGATGTCTAAGCAAATAAGCAATCACACCTTAGTACAATTCTATTTTGACTATGACGAAGCTTACCAAGCTTGTTTAGACAAACTCGCAGCGGCTCAGAGTCCTCATCACAAGTAGTCCTTCTCGTGTCGTTCCCTGTACAGCAATTTCTGCCCCACTCCTGTTTGGCTTTGCGATGAAGCGAAAAGGAACGAGGCTAGATTTGATAAATTTGAAGTAATGCGAAATTTAGTACTAAAACACTAATCCTAAAAGGTCGGGGCAAAAGTTGACCTGATAGGTTGGATAGTTCTACAAAAGTCATATCAGCGGTAATTGGATGCTCCTTCGAACACATGATAATTTGTCAGCTAGCGAGCTATTCGTGGTCTAGTTGAAGCGTCGTTTGACACCAATCAATAGCTTCTTTGGGGTCACTAAACATGCGTGTTGGAATGTCGCTTTCAACGGCTTCGTTTACGAGATGTTTTTTTAACTGATTTTTGTCGACAACAGTAGCCATGCAGGAGAGCCCAGCTTGGATCATTTTTTGTTGGAATCCAGGCCACAGAGCCAGTGTGTCTGGTGGTGCTAATAGCCAGTCGGCCGCATTACCACAAATCCCCAAGGCTGTCCTTGAAAAGTGTCTGCTTTTTTCAATATATCTGCAAACAGATCAAGAAAACATTCGTTGTTCCATGAACCATAGGAGCACACATAGATAACTTTTTCTTCACAAAGGATATCGTAGGAGCCGTGACGATTTGTGTTATTCATAGCTTTTACTTTTTCTCTCCTAACTGTAGCTTGAGTATAGAAGAATGTTTAATAGAGGTTGCTTCTCGTTCGTTGAAATAAATCATACCTTCTGAAAACAAGATTGAGACTTACTGAGGTGAGGAACATACGAACATTGTTGCCCCAATACTGCCTAGTTAATCATGGTGATGAAAAGAAGCTTAGCTAAATTTAGCCAGTTTGAAGTAATCCGAAGCGTGGGGCTAAAGTATTGGCAGACTGAATCGCACAGCCAATTGTTATGGTTAATCCTGCGTTGGCTATACTGTCTTAGACTCTCACTACTTGGGCAACAAGCAATGGCGCAACGAAACGTCCATGGTAAGTGGACAATAAGCTTTGACGATAGAATATTAAAAACCCAAGTCACAGGTGCAACGAACACTGAGGCAGGTCAACTTTGGATGGAGCAAATGCAAGAGCTTTTATTCTCATCTTTAGGAGCGGATGCGATCCCTTGGGTTGTACTTAATGATTGCCGTCATTGGACTACTGGTTCACTCGAAGCGTGGGAAAAGTACAATGAGATGCTTACTTGGATGTCAGAGCATAACTGTATCTTTTACGCCTTTATTTTTCGAACAACATGCAAAAGTTTGCTGCGGATAAATGGTTTAAAAGCTCTGATATATTGCATTACTTTTTCGATTACGACGAAGCTTACCAAGCCTGCCTAGATAAGCTCGCCAAAGATCAAAAAAAACATAACAAGTAAACTCATCCTACGGAACTGAATTTTTGTATCTCTTTCCCCAAAGTCAACTAGATCAACAATATGATGGAAAGGCGCTGAGTTGGCTTGAGTCCAATTGAACTAATCCGAAACATTGACCCAAATGCTCCTTCCAGCTTGACCGTAATCTGCGTTGTTATAGTAAGTCGCGTTACAGCCTAAAAGAGCCGCTCACTAATAAATTTATTATTAAGTGTGTTCTATCGTTCTAGTGGCTAGTTTGACATTCTCACTAGAACAGAGAGCAGTCGATTATTCCAAGTTTTAGTGCCAAAGCTGTGCAGTTATACTTTTAGGAAACAACGCTGTGAAGTGCTAAAATTTAAGGATTGTTACTTTTTCTGGGGTTGGGGAATATGCGGTCTTCCTTAAGTATCATGCTCGCAGTGACGGCTATTTTATGCAGCCCCTCCCTTCGTTCAGAGAGTGATAACCTTCGTATTGCTACCATTGAGTTGTTTCCCGCCGGCTATAAAGAGAATGGTAAAAATAAGGGTTTTTACTATGAAATCTCAAATGCTATAGCGGAAAAAGCCAACCTTAAATATGTGAATGCGATTAAACCCTATCGTCGTGTTGTCAGTGAATTAAAATCTGGCAAAACTGAAATGTCGATACTCTTATATAATAAAATCCTAGAAGGAGAAACTATCCGGTTGGAACCTATTTTTTCTTTTGAAATATTTGTAATGGGAAGGAAAGGTAATAATATTAGAAGGTTGGGTGATCTTTCAGGAAAAGTTGTTGGAACAGTTCGAGATTCTAATCTTATTAAAAATGAAAACTTAAAAAACATAGAGTTGTTTAACGTTAGAGATTTTGAACAGGGCGTAAAGATGCTTCATGCAGGTAGGCTGGATGCGCTTATAGGTGTGAATATTGCTGTATATTCTTCGATGAAGAAACTTAACTTCTCACGCAATGACTTCGGGAATCCATATATAATCAGTAGTAAACAATCTGAATTACAGATTTCGGGGAAATTTCATGATCAAGAAGCAATAGGAAAGATAACGGAGGCGATTAAGCAATTAAAGCAAGATGGTACGATAGAGAGAATTATCTCGAAGTATATCGATTGACTCTGAATGTTCAAGCTCATGAAATCGAAGAAGAACCATAAAAGTAATTTGTAAGATATCCTAAACTTCTACCATTACTCACCTTCATCGGTGCCTGCATCCACTAAACTCAATGTCTAAACTCAATGTCTAAACTTAAGTCACACAACGGATTGTTGTGGTAAAGCCTACCTCACCTATACTAAATCAAGACTCCATTCCAGAAAGCGAGGTTGAACGATGGTACATCGAAATATCCATGGTGATTGGACTATGCGTTTTGAAAATCGGATGCTGCTCTCTGAGGTAAGAGGCTCAACTAATAATGAAGCAGCTGCTAAATGGCTAGAAGATTTAAAAAAACATATTTTGTCTTCACTAGGAGGTTGTGAACTACCTTGGACAGTATTAATCGACGGGCGTGACTGGGAATTGACGTCTCTCGATTCCAAGAAGGGAAATGATGAGCTTATAACATGGTCACAAGAGCATCGATGTGCTCTTTATGCCATAGTTGTTTCTACCAAACTACAAGAGTTTGCTGCAGCAAATGAATTTAATGAAGAATCCATTTGTTTTTTTGCTACGACTATGATGAAGCCTACCAAGCCTGCTTAGACAAGCTCTCCGAGGCTCAGCGCCAACAAGGCTAGTCATCCCGTCGGCCTATATGGTCTATAGCGTCGACTATACTGTGTGGAGATAACTATAAACGATGAACGATGAACGATGAACGATGAACCAGAGCAATGACACAACGTAATATCCATGGTATTTGGACCATGTATTTTGAGAACAGAATATTACACACTAAAGTGACTGGATCTTTTAATAGAGAAGGGACCCAAGCTTTTTTTGATGAAATGCAAAGTCTTCTATTTTCCTCAAAAAAAGGTGATGCAGTTCCTTGGGCCATGTTAAATGATGCTAGAGATTGGGAGTTGGCAGCATTGGATGCTTGGGACGCCGGTAACGAAGGAATTAATTGGATGAATGACCATAACTGCGTCTTGTTCTCCGTTGTATACTCAGTGAAGGTGCACACTGCAATTACTAAGAAAGGGATTGATAATCAAGATATTTTACAATATCACTACGATTATAACGAAGCCTACCAAGCTTGCATAGATGCACTCGCCAAAGCTCAATGCCAATAAGACAAATAGCGTCCTCTACAGTGATTTCTAAGTAGTCATTGGTGAAAATGTACTTTCTTCCCCTCGGAAGCCGTTTGAAAGTATATAACAGTGTTTCCCCCCTCTGCCGACAAATGTCTATTGTTCAAGAAAATCATAAAGGTCGGATAACTATTAGCGTACGTTGTTCAGATTTGCAGTACTTCACCTAATTCGAAATAAACTAAAGATATATAGAATTCTAAATAGCTATTGTCCAGCAATGAGCTAGAAACTGCTCAAACTTTTCTGATAAAGAGCTGAATACAAAGCCAATCAAGGATGATTTCCGATCACATTCTAATGCTCTCCGACAATAGGGTAACTCATACGCTACAACTAAAATACTTCTTGAGCTCATCAATAAATACTTTCACTTTCTTTGGCGTGTGCTTTCGAGCGGGGTAAAGTGCGTATATTTTTCTATGGGGTAGTTGGTAGTCAGTTAGTAGTGAAACGAATTCGCCTTTCTCGAGTTCATCTCTTGCTAACTCCCTTGGTATCATCGCGATGCCGTGGCCCCGATGTAGGATTTGCTTTACTGCTTGTATACTGTTGACCGTTATTGATGGCTCAATGGTGACGCTTTGTTGTTCCTCGTCGTTAGAAAATACCCATGTATTGTCTTTGGTTAGGTTCACATCTTGGATGAGAAGGTGGTGGGCTAGATCACTTGGTTCGGTGGGGGGTGATTTCGTTGCTAAGTAGCGAGGGGAAGTACAAATGATGTTCTGAGTGCGCGAAATATTCTGAGCGATTAACCCCAAATCTTTATCAATCAGGCTGCCTGAGCGAATCGCCACGTCGTAGCCTTCACTAGCGAGATCGTTGATATTGTCATTTAGGCGCAGGTTTATCTGCAGTTGTGGGTGAGCTTGATTGAATTGACAGATAAATGGCATCAGCAATATTTCGGTCAGTCCGTTGGGCGCCAATATATTGAGTGCCCCGGATATACTGTTGCTGCCTGCCCGCATCGAGCTGTTGAGATCATCCAATTTTTCTAGTAGCAGACGTGCTTCTTCATAATAGAGCCTGCCAGCATCGGTTAGCGATAGTGCTTTCGTTGAGCGGTTCATCAGACGTGCGTTTAAGTCGGCTTCTAACTCCCTCACATGCCGACTTACCAAAGATTTTGACACATTGAGCTGGCGTGCTGCAGCGGTAAAACTGCCTTCTTCAATGGTGGAAATAAATGATCTCATCAAGGATAGGGAGGTCATAATAGGTACTCACTGTAAACATATAGTACACAGACTATCGACGATTGAGGGGCTATTCAATACATGTAAACAGAATAAACTAGCTACTCTTTTCAAGTGTTGCATTTGGGTACACATAAACCCTTAGCATTAATGCTTGCTTGCTTGCTTGCTTGCTTGCTTGCTTGCGTTGAGGTTGGTGCTATCAGATTCTGGTTTCCAGCTTGCAATTGCTTTGGCGTCATCGCCGAATTTAATAATACTCGGAGTATATAAAATGAGAGCAGAAGTTAGTAAGAATGTTCAAGTAGTGATGGATTACTTTCAGTTTTGTGTCGATGAAAAACAGACATCCAGAGTGGGAGAGTTCTTTGCAGAAAATACCGTAATACATCGTCCTGACTGCGATCAGCCTTTACAAGGGCTTGTGGAGTTTGAAGCAAAGCTTAAAGCGTGCGTTACTGAACGTTACGAGCACGTAACCACCAGTTTCCAAAAGATAGTCGAAGACAACAATCAGGTTGTTGTGGCGCTGACACATAAGGCGAGCAACTCGAATGTGTGGAAAGGCTTTGATGTTAATGGGCAAAATGTCACTTGGACTAGCTTGACGTACTTTAGATTTAACGCTGAAAGTAAGGTTGTCGAAGAAATTGTTGAGCGAGACGAATTACATATGGCTACACAACTTGGCTTGCATTTAACTGAGTCTCACCAAGAAAAAACGGAGTAACGATTTACAAAGCCTTAGGTGGAGTTTGCATTGGAGCCCGCGGCTATCCCTACTACAAACTATTTCTACACCAGTTGCTATGGAGTAAAGATTCATTAGTTGAATATCACTGAACTGGCGGCTTCACGTTATATTTCATATAGATCGCTTTCATGCGACTTGAAGCCGTCATTTCTTTAATGACATGATTGAGCGCTTCATAGTCTTTTGTATGGAGAGACTTTTTGACATGCTGAAGTAATTGGGTAAATGCCAGACGAATTGATAGGGCATTTACCTAATCAGAGAAAGTTCCCCCATAGAGAAGCCAATAAATAGCAAAAACCGAAGATTTCTGATCAACCCGATCTAGGACTAGTTAAACGATCAATCATACCTTTAATCGCGAACATCTGAGGCGCATTCTTGTGGGCGTATTCGGCCCCATATGAGTAAGGGTCCAGAAGCGTACCTGTTGTATATCCCCAGAAATCCCAGCACCCTTTAGGGTTTATCCCCGGTATGGATTTCACTTGCGGGAATAGAACAATAGTTTTGTTTGTGTCCGCCGCTTCCATATAACCAGTGTCGATAATATATTGCTTGCCCAGTCTGCTGGTTCCTTGCCCACAGCCATGTAGAGCAACGTGTACTTTGCATTCGTCACTATATTCTTCACAAATTTCAGGGATGTAGACGTATCCAGAATCTTCCATACCAAATGTATTTAGGAGAATGTTCCCTGTCCTGTTTTTTGGGATAAATTCCTTTTGATCAAACTTATATAAATGTTTGAGCAGTGAAGAGTCGGTTGGTGACGGTGGGTTCTGAGGCCCATATATATGCTCGAATATCTCAAAAGCTTGTTGCAGGTTGCAGTAGTTGATATTTGGAGACGCATTGGCACTACAATCATTATCGGCTGGGTTATTCGTGATAAAAGCATGCCCAGCAGGGACCGATTTATCGTAAAAAATCTGTTGAGGGTTTGAGACCAGTTCATCATAAAAATCGAACGTAGAATCCGTCACACCCGTTTTAACGACCGTGTCTTCCGTACCAGAGAATATGTATACACGGTCATTTTTTAAATTGTCTAGGTTGTCGATATAACCTTCAGCTGATGCCAACTTTGCAGCGCTGACTAAATAACGAGCATTGGGAAAGCCCCCTGGCTCCCCAGTCATACAGGTCGTGGTCGCAGTCAATAAAGGGAGTTCAAGTATTGCTGAGTGGCTTGAAGCACACCCCCAAGGCCCACCCGCCACGACCCCAACCCCGACAACGCTTTTGGAATAGGCGACATCAAATTGAGTCGCCATAAACGCCCCAGAAGATAGACCTGAGATTGAAGTTTGGTTTGAGAGAGCGCCAAGCGCTGGAAGGTTTATTACTTCCTCCGCTAGCGCATTAATTGAAGCCAAAGACAGGAAAAGATAAATCATCAATCTTTTCAAAATACTACCTCCTAGTGAGTTTAAAACAAGGTAACACATTGTTATAGAGCGTTATGCGATATTGGTATCGGAGGGAGTGGCAATTGTTACAAAGGTGGTTGCGCATTAGGTTCGAGGTAAAGTCATCCATTCATAATTTTTGGGATATAATTAAGAGCCTTATTGTCGAGGTTGATTATGATGGTTAGTAAACATCCCTCATCATGCACGACTGAGTTCGATCCATCTTACCTTTAAGACAGAATCATCATAGGTAGGATGTATGGGCAGTGTAATATTGAAGGAGCGGAGAAAATTGTGGGGCAATTCCTCGATATCGTGAAAGCGAACTTCGCTGGTAATGATTGAGTGGCGCTCAACGATATGAGGGAGTGGGAGCTTTGCCCTCCAGATGTGATGGAATACTTTAACAATAGTGTATTAGAGTTTACTAAACTTAATTTACGCTGGCAGGCGCTTTACTGAATAACCAAGTACAAAAAATGGCGGTTAGCCAGTATGTTGAAAGCACTCACAACGGATTGGTGGTGCGATATTTTCATGACGAAGAGGAAGCCTTAGAGTGGCTGCATACTAAAATCAATGGACAATAGACGAACCCTGTAAATAGTTCTGTGTACGCCAGCATTTCTCTCCAACAATCCTTAAACGAAAAAATGCGCTAGTCGAATATCACTGAACTGGCGGCTTCACGTTATATTTCATATAGATCTCTTTCACACGTCCTGAAGCTGCCATTTCTTTAATGATATTATTGAGCGCTTCATAGTCTTTTGCATGGGGCGACTTCTTCGACATGCCGTAGTAATTGGGTAAACGTCGGACGAATTGATAGGGTGCGTACACCCAATCAGAGAAACCTTCTTTTTTAGCCGCATGCTCGAAAGCACCTAAATCTATGATGATTGCAGTATCGAAGCGTTTTCCTTTCAACATACGGACGATTTGCTCGTCATCAACCGTATCGATTTTTTTAATCTTTGTGTCGTTAGTGAACTTTTTAAAATAGCTTGCGCCGCGTTTGATGCCAACTCTGTATTTGTGTAAATCCTCATAAGATTTGATGAGGTCTTTACGCTCCTTGATCACGACAAAACGGACTGGACGTTCTTGGTAACCCAGTGGACCAAGGTAGTTGGTAAAGACTTCACGTTCAGGGTTTTTTCGGTATCTAGGCACAATGTCGACTGAGCCATCTTTAACGCCCTCTAAACTACGCTTAAATGGGGCTTTTCTCCATTTAATGCTGTACCCAATTTTAGTGCTGGCCTCTTCTAAAATATCTTTTAGTGGCCCAGTAAATGCACTGCCATCACCGATGACCATTTGTGGTGGTCGGCTGCGATAATCGGCTTTAAACACTTTATCCGCGGCATTGCTGAGCCCTGAATACATGATACCAATAAGCACAATAACTAACAGTTTCATTTATTTTGCCTCTAAACTAACGATCTTGGTTTTGTCCACATTGATAAGAATATTAGTATCCGGAGTGGGCTTTTACCATTTTTGAGCCATTGCTTAATGTACTGTGATGGCATTCTGTAATCGCAGTTTGTAACGGTAGTCTGTAATGAAGAGGGCGATGACAATGGAGTGGGGTATAAAATTGTTTTTCATCAATACGCTATGTTCTACTTGATAATGAGAGCTTTTATCATTAACCTTTGTGCATCTTCAGAGGACGTTCTTCCCCAGAGTAATTGACTACGACTATGAAATTCTACAAGCCTAGTGTGATATTTTTCTGTTCCCTCACACTTTCTAATGCCTATGCGGCCGACTTGAACTCAGCTCAGGCGATACAGAACCAAACGAATACTCAATCTGCGCATAGCCAGCGTAATATCGACCAAAATTCTGATGCCTCAATAAAGTTGAGATCAGATATTGCGCAGTTAAAGCAAGAAATTAGTAATCTCACGATATACAGGGATCACTTGAGTGCGGTGATTGCAAGCCAAAATCAAGAGGCGGGCAGTCTTGATCAG
Organism: Vibrio profundum; assembly: GCF_050337555.1. Taxonomy (NCBI): domain Bacteria; kingdom Pseudomonadati; phylum Pseudomonadota; class Gammaproteobacteria; order Vibrionales; family Vibrionaceae; genus Vibrio; species Vibrio profundum. Next base: position 8,440 of record NZ_JAKJTA010000030.1, on the reverse strand, counting down.
CAAATTTCAGAGATAAATACAACTCGCCAAGGTCTAGTGCCGTTGATGTATCAAATGATTGATGGGTTGAATGCATCGATTCGAACGGGTAAGCCAATACAGTTGAAGCGGCGTCAGCAACGAATCGAAAAGCTGCGCACTATGATGACCCAAGCTGACATTAGTGATGCTGAAAAGTATCGCCAAATCATGGAAGCTTATCAAATAGAGTTGGCCTATGGGATTAAGCTGCAGACCTATCAAGCGAAAATAATTCTACCCAGTGGTGAGGCGATTGAAGCTGAAATATTACACCTTGGTAGAGTGTCGTTAATTGCTAGAAACCCTGATCACTCAAAATATTGGCAATGGAGTGACGCTAAAAGTGCGTGGTTAAGTGCCGACTCTTCCACATACGATGATTTAAATCAGGCTTACCTAGTCGCGACTAAGCAAGCGACTCCAAGCTTGTTGAACTTGCCTGTTTCTCTAGATGTTGTGAAGGGAGAACAAAAATGAAGATGAGGTTAATTCGTTCGCTATCATTTGCGTTGTTGATGGTTGGGTTGGTGCCTTTGAGTGCCAATGCGCAAACTGATTTGGTCTCAAAAGCGAAACAAGAGCAATCTCAGCAAAGTGGTATCGATAGTGCTCGCCAAGCATCGTTTAATAAAACGAAACGAGAGCTGATGAACATTCGCGCTGAGCTTGAGAAGCAGAAAGCTAAAATCCAGTCACAAACCGATAAACTGACCGCTAAATTTGGCCAAAATGAAGTGCATTTAGCGAAGTTGGAAGACAAGCTTAGAGCTCAATCAGCGAGCTTAGGTGAGCTGTTTGGTGTGGTGAGGCAAAATGCCAAAGAGCTGCAAACCGAATTGCATCATTCAGTGACGGGTGTCGATGCTAATCGCTACTCAGCAGTGGTCGATCAAATTGTTGCTGCGAAAACGTTACCCTCGATTGGTCAACTGACGGGACTGTGGCATAGCTTCAGCGAGCAAATTAAGGCTGGCGGGGAACTTGCGCAGGTGAATGTTCCGTATGTGCAAGGTAGTGGCGTGGTAAAAGCGGAGCCAGCTTTGAGACTAGGTGCCTTAGGACTTGTGAACCGTGATGGTTACTTACGCTGGAATGATAAAACCCATGAGGCGAGTCTTTACCCTCGTCAGCCAGAAGGCGGGCCCGATTTATCGTCATTAAACCTGCTTATTCAGGGCAAAGTGCAAAGTGTTGTTCTAGACCCCTCGCGCGGCAGTATTTTAGCGCAACTCGCCGAGGAACCGACCTTTGGCCAACGTTTGGCGCAAGGTGGTGTGATTGGTGAAGTGATTATTGTCATCCTGATTGTTGGGCTAATTATTGCGTTTGTTCGCGGAATTTCCTTATTTCGTATTCACCGCCAAATTCGCCAGCAACTTTCTTCACCGGAAACTCCAACGGATAACCCACTCGGGCGCGTTATTTCGGTCTATCAGCAAGAGCCAAATCGCTCCGTGGAAGCGCTAGAGCTTAGATTACTTGAAGCCATTGTAGATGAACAAACCCATCTAGAAAAAGGCCTATCCATGTTGAAATTGTTTGCTGCTATCGCGCCTATGTTGGGGTTGTTGGGTACAGTGACGGGCATGATAGAAACGTTCCAAATGATCACTCAGTTCGGAAATGGCGATCCAAAAGTGATGGCTGGGGGGATTTCTATGGCATTGGTGACAACGGTTCTAGGCCTAGTTTCTGCTATTCCGATTTTGCTGGCGCACAACATCCTTAGCACCCAAGCAGAAAGCATTCGCAGTATTTTGGAAAAACAAGGCATTGGCATTGTTGCTCAGCAAGCTGAACTAGATAAATCGGTTGTAGCAGGGAATGTGGCTTGATGATGGGCTCGTTTTTATCATCTTGGCTGAGCAATATCGATGGCCTAGCAAGCCATGGGTTGGAGGCGCTTGGCCAGTTTATGGACCAAGGTGGACAAGTCTTGTGGTGGCTCGCTGCGCTAGTGTTTATTTGCTGGTTGCTGGTGATTGAACGTTACCTGTTTTTATTTTTCACCTTTCCCAAACAAAGAGAAAACTGGCGTGCGGCATGGCTGGCACGTGAGGACCATAGCTCTTGGTATGCGACCTCAATTCGTGACGGATGGTTAGGCCAAGCTCATGTTCAGCTGCAACAGAACCTCAACATTATTAAAGTGTTGGTGTCTATTTGCCCGATGCTTGGGCTGTTGGGTACAGTAACGGGGATGATTTCCGTGTTTGATATTATGGCTACGCAAGGCAGCAGCGATCCTAAGTTGATGGCATCGGGCATCTCTTTAGCGACTTTGCCAACAATGGCGGGCATGGTGGCCGCGCTCGCAGGCATGTTCGTGCATGCTCGCTTAGCTAAAAAGTGCCGGTTAACTGAATTGAAACTAGAAAAATCTTTAAGGAGGCGTCAATGAGATTAGGACGACGTCATATTAACACTGATGAAGCGCATATCGACTTGACTTCAATGCTCGATATTGTGTTTATCATGCTGATCTTTTTTATTGTGACCAGCTCGTTTGTGCGTGAGTCTGGCGTGGAAGTAAATCGCCCGACGGCATCCCATGTCGCGAGCCAAAAAAGCAGCAGTATTTTTGTTGCTATCACCGCGACCAATGATGTGTATATCGATAAACGAGTGATAGATCCAGAACGTGTACAAGCGACGTTAGAGCGCATGGTATTAGATCAACCTAGCGCTTCGTTGGTAATTCAAGCTGATAAACATGCCTATAATGGTACGGTCGTGCAAGTGATGGATGCGGCAAAAGGTGCGGGGATCAATCAAATCGCGCTGGCGGCGGAGAAGCCTTAATGAATCGGCTTCTTATCGCGCTGCCATTGGCAGCTCTGGTGGCTTTCTCATTGTTTAGTTTTATGGCGTGGATGGTGGATGATGGTCATAGTAAGCGGCCTGAAGCGAGCACTCCCGTGCAATTTAATCTGGTGATGATTGAAGAAGACACACATGTGGAAACTCGTCAGCGCAGCTTACCTAAGCCGCCTCAACCTCAAACGCCGCCGGCTGCTCAACCAATGACCCCTTCAATTCCGATGGTAGGAGGGGGGGCAGCAGGCGCAAATCAGTTAGCACCGTCAACCACACCAATAACGGCTGGAATAACAGCGGGAATATCCAGTTCAATCGACGGCATAGCCATCAATGCGCCAGCCTTGGGCAACGCTTTGGGCAGTTCTATTGGCTCGAATCAGCAAGCGATGCCGCTTTACCGAGTGGAGCCACGTTACCCATCCATGGCGTTGAAACGCAAGATCCAAGGGCATATTGTTCTCAAGTTCAATATTGATGAACAAGGGCGACCGACTGACATTAAAGTTATCGAAGCTAAGCCTAAATATCTGTTTAATCGTGATGCGATCCAAGCGCTGAGAAAATGGAAATATCAACCCAAATTGGTTGATGGTAAAGCCGTGGTTCAAATAGGCCGCACCCAACGGATTGATTTTAAGTTATCAAAATGAAAATACGTGTAATTCTTATTGCTCTACTCTGCTGTGTACCGTACTTGGCGAACGCAAATGAAGCATCGCTAAGCCAATATGCTCTTAATCGTGTGCAACAAGCGAATCACTACGCGCAGAAGAGCCAGTACAGTAAAGCTATCGAACTCTTGCTGCACCTTAAGCTTAATCAAGCCTATGATCGAGCTTATGTCGCTCGCACACTAGGGGTGTATTACTGGCAGGCCAACAACGCTCGCCAAGCCATTAAGCAGTTGCAAAAAGCAGTAGACAGTCAAGTGTTGACCGACCAACAAGCTTGGACTTCCGCTAAAATGTTGGCCGATTTATTGCTCATGCAGCATCAATTTACCAAGGCGCTGACTTATTATTACCCGCTCACGCAGAAGATTCCGCATGGTCAAAATGGCTCCGAATTGTGGCTAAGAATTGCTCAGGCGAATTATCAATTGAGCCAGTGGCATAAGGTGTTGTCGGCTATCGAGCAGTATCACGTTTATAAACCAGCGAATAGCCTGCCTGATCTGTCGTTGAAGCTGGGCGCTCAGGTAGAATTAAAGCAATGGCGAGGAGCCCAAGCTTCAGCAAAGCAGTTGGTCGCGCTTGAACCCGCTAATGTAGATTGGTGGCGGCAACTCACCGCAATTCAATTGCAGCGTAGGCTGTTTAAGCCAGCATTAAATACGTTAGCGTTGGCGAGACTGCAAGGCGTAAAGTTAAGCCAGTCGGATTATCATTTATTGGCGCAGCTATATGCTCGAGTGGGGGTTCCACTGAGAGCGGCGCAAACCATGTCTGAATTGACTGATGTAAAGAAAAAAACTAGCTTGATTGCCCAACAAGCAAGCTACTGGCAGGCGGCGAAAGAGTGGGATAAAGCCATTTCTACGTGGTCGTTAGCTGCGGAAAAAGCCCCGATATATCGCTGGAATGTGGTTCAGATCCAGCTACAGCAAGGTCGTTATACACAAGCGTTGCATTCGCTAGACAAAATAAAACAACCCAAGCAGAAAGCCAAAGTTGCGCTGGCCAAAACACAAGCTTATTACCACCTTGAGCGACTAGCCGACGCGTTAAAACAGGCCAAACTTGCTCAACATTTGTCTCCGTCAGAGGAGGCAAAGAGCTGGATTAAATACCTATCAGGTTTGGTCAATGAATAACGGATGGTGATCATGAGCAGTGATTGTTCTATTGAGCAGGTTTTTCTGTCTGCCGAGCAGTTGAGTCCTTATCTAAAAGGGTACCGCTGTGGAGCCAATCCAATGGGGAAGTCTCGATTGATTTCGGGCGCGAACGAGAACGTCCAAGTTGTTTCTGATTTATTCTATGAGTTAGGCCAGTGTTCACCGGAGGCAGGTAATGCGTATTATTTAACTCGAACTTGGGATTTATTATGTTGGCAACCCATCTATTTGGCTTTTATTGCAGTATACCAGTGCCGAGGTTTGCCCGATCTCGGAACCATTGTCCAGCACGTCGAGCCCACTTATACGTCAGGTTTTTATTTTTCTAATGAAACCCTGCTCACGGGGGAGGCCGAGTGGCTCATTACGCAAGCAGGGCGGGCGTTATCGCAGTTGTTCACGCAGTATCGTGATCAGATGAACCAATGGATACGTATTAGGCCCGGTTTTACTCGCCACTTGTTCGCAGATGCCATATTGCAGCAAATAGTGAAATACCAATCGATCATAAATGAAACCTGTAGTACCGGTAAGAAAGGTGACGAAATGGGTGTCCTTCAACACGCCAAACTTTGGCTAGAGGCTTGCGAATTGCCTTTAAAACAATTGGATAATTTGCGCAGTGATTCAAATACTGGAAACTTAACGTTGGTTCGGACCAGTTGTTGTCTCGCATATAAATGCAGTGGTGTCAGCTTGTGTGATGATTGCCCGCGTTTGAGATCTTAGTCTCTATTTGTATTGGTATTATTGATAACGCTTTGAATAGGAGAAGTAAATGTAGTAGCGTTGGCCGCCAAGGATTTTTACGATATAGGATATTGTACCCAAGTGGCCTCAGTTTGCTTCGATCTAGCCATTATTGGCTGTGGCGCGGTTAGCGTTTCTTTATTACACCAATTAAAATCAACTTTTGACGAAAATAAATCCCGCGACAATTACACTATTGTGGTGTTTGAATCATCAGCCAAACTCGGCTCTGGTTATGCTTATAGCGTTGCGAGCGATGAACTGTTACTCAATAGTCGTCGCGACGAGATGGGGATTTCTCCCGATCATCCAGAAAGTTTTAAATTGTGGTTACAGCAGCGTGGAGTGGGCGAACAGGCAGGAGCATTTGTTTGTCGTCGGCAGTTCTCTGAATATATCACGAGTGAGATGGCCAGTCTTATTGCCAGTGATGCTTATGAAATCACGATCATTTCCCAGCCTGTCACTCATTTTATAGCCAAAGAGGGGCACACCAGCATTATGCACGAAGGTGGGGTAGTGACGGCGATCCACACTGTTGTCGCCCACGGCGGTTATCCCCTTAGCCCTTATCCTGACTATTCTCACCATGTTGTACGTAACATGTATCGGCCAGCAAGCATTGGTGATATTCCTGATAATTCAAGGATTTTGATTCTAGGATCGAGCTTGAGTATGGCAGATGCTTGCTTGTTGCTTAGAGAGCAAGATAGCCGAGATTCAAATAAAAATTACGATATAGAAGTTGCCTCAACCAATGGTTATTTTCCAGCGCTAAAACATGCAGTAATAGATAAGCCATACGGGCAGAAAATTAGTGCCAAGTGTGGTGAATTCTTCGAAAACAATGCTGCAAACGCACACTCACTGATTGCGTTTATCGACGAGGTATTAAGCGATTACTACCAGTGTTCTGTTTCCATTACTGAATTGCAAACTTGCTATGAGTTGTCTGTGGAAGAACTCGGTGGTAGCAGAATGCATCAAAGCTACGACCAATACAACCTATCTCCCATTGCTCCTTATATTGATGATTGTGTTAATTCGGTTTGGCCCGAATTATCAAACCAAGATCGCGCTCAGCTATCCCCTTTAGTACGCTACCTACTGCGTTTTATCTGTGGCATTCCTGAAGTCAATATGCTGAAAATCAGACAGTTTCTAAATGGGGAAGAAAAACAAGTTAAGCGGATCAGGAACCTTACTTTCAGCGGCAATCACTACACCGCACACTTTCGTGATTGCGCAGAAAAGGAGTTCGACTACGTGATCGACTGCGCGGGGATCGCCGGCTATTACTCACCAAGCAACCATCAGATGTTGGCTAAAAATATCCGCTCTCACGGGCAGCTACTGCTGACAAAAAAATATGGCCTAGCCATTAATGAAAGGTGCCAAACCTTATCAACGACAGGTACCGTAAATAACCAGCTCTTTGCTATTGGGATAGTGACGGATGGAGCGAATTTTATTCGTCATGATTTCTCATTTTACTCTGGCCACGCTGCAAAAGTGGTCGGCGAAATTACTCGGCAAATAAATCACAACTAAAGAACGATTTCTTAGAAGACTCACAATATATACCGCATGTACGCGATTTACTGACAACCAAAAGGATAGGAAGTTAATGTCAGAGACCATCAGTATTTACGACTCCGTTGCTCCAAATTACGATAGCCGCTACCAAACTCCCGATTGCTTGATTGAAAACCAACAGGTTCTCAGCCTCATTAACACTACCTCAAACTTAGGGCGAGTGCTGGATATCGGCTGCGGGACAGGGCTTCTGTATGAATTGCTCACCAACTCCATGTGCATTCCCCATTTTTCTCATTACACAGGTGTTGATCCGTCTAAAGGAATGATCGACAACTTCAGCCAGAAACTGCGGGATGCAGATAACCGAGTTAAGCTGCTCAACGACACGGTAGAAAGCTGCACCTTAACTGAGTGCTACGATTCTATTTTCAGTTTGTTTGGTGCAATAAGCTATGTTGAACCAAGCTACATTCGCTCGCTTACGATAAATCAAGGCGTATTGATGTTCTATCGTTCGGGTTATCGCCCAGACTACCTGCCAATGTCAGTGAAAACTTACACAGCGCAAGATTCAGGGTTGGAAGTTACGCATAGGGTTAATAATTTTGATGTTGTGGTATTCAAATAATGGCCATAAAATTAGCTGTTAAGTTAAAAAGGTTATGGGTTTATTTATTCAACGCGGTGTATACATTCAGGAGCCAGTTTTCAACGGTCCCTGAAAGACAAGCCCGACTCCGAGCCACATCACAGCAGTTCATACGAGAGAGAATATTGATTATTTCCTAGATCTCAACATAACCTACATACCTAGAATTTTGAAAGAGTTCTTTTAATCGACCACTTTCAGTAGGTTAGAAAACCTTCTCATTATGAAAGTGGTATGCCTTAACGTTTTTCGCTATCTATTAAGATTATGGTTGTAAAATCTATCTACAGCTAGAATTATGCCCCATAAATTAATGTGTAGATTATTTTAAGTATGCCATATTATTAATGCATCAAAGGCTAATCATATGGTATGAATATTATTGAATTAAAAAATTTCATTTAATAATATATTTATATTATTTTACTCTGTCGTCACATGTTTATTTTTAATTTAATGGAAGCCTTTAGTTCATGACGGAATAGGTAATAAATAGGGTGAATACTTACTTACTTCTTATAAGTTTTAAACGTTTATTCTTTAAATGTTTGGGTGTTTTTTATGCGCTAAAGTTATATCTATGTAAAAATTTTTGGGTTGGAGAAGGGCGTTGTTGAACAAATCAGGTTGAAGACAGATCTTACCTACGCTTAGCTTCCGTTAGTGTCTAACAGGCATACCTAGTCCTATGACTTTGTTCATGGCTTTGACATTAGCGAGTGCCTCACCGACTTGAGCGTTGTAATGCCTTAAGCTCAATTGACCGCTAGTGAGTCCTTTGTATCGAGACATGGCCGTCTCAGACAGGGAGCGGTCATGGTAAC
>NZ_JAKJTA010000029.1:0-31390 GCF_050337555.1 Vibrio profundum | reverse complement strand
TCTAAGAACAAAATCGGGTCACTCGTCGCCCCTTTCAGCACATGGTAATGGTGAATGAAATCATGCTGTTTTTGCCCATCAACCTTACGGGGGATGCCTTTCGGTTTCTTATAGCTAAATCTGTTGTGATGAAGCCATTCGTTCATGCCGGATACGGTGTAATTGATATTAAATTCTACCTTTACGTAAGCAACAATTTGATGGGTGTGGTGATAGAGATGTGTTGAAAGATGCTCAATAAGCGCCATTGTCTGAGTAACCGAAAGGTGGCTAGTCGCCCCGCCATTTTCAGGCTTGAGCTTTTCTGATTGTTCGAAATCTTTGAGATGACGAAGCACCGTTGTTTCATGAATACGCAACGCTTGAGAGATCATCGAGCTACTCCAACCTTCTGAAGTAAGAAGTACCGCTTTGATACGGTCACGAACTCGACCGTCACGAGCGCTCTCATGCGTACGTTCAAGTTCTTTCTTTTTCTTATCAGTTAGCGTTATTTTCATGGGGCTTAGCATGATCTTTGTCTTTTAAAAAATCAAGCACCTTCAATGTTCACGGGTATATCGTTTATTGCTGAATTATAAGAAGAAAATACAAGTAAATACTTCTATGCTGAACACTAAATCACTAAATCACTAAATACAGGCTTGTCTTACCAAGTTATCGTTTTTACACGACTAGGAACCCCCATGATTAGACAAAATATAATACGTATCATAGGAAAGTCTTCTTTCCTAAAAAGAAAAATCTGGAACTTATTAGAAGCATCATACTTGGGATCTTATACAAAAGGTGGAGAAGGAGAGAGTGAGTTTTTACGTATTTTCTCTAAGTTTTGTGAGGAACCCACAGTAATTGATGTTGGGGCTAATATAGGAAAATGGTCTGAAAAGGTAAAAGAAATTATTCCAGAAAGCAAAATATATGCCATTGAACCTATTCCGAGCTTCTTTTCTCATATTAGTGAGAGTGCTGTGAAAAAAAAATATAACTTGGCTCTTTCGGATAAATGTTCTTTATTGAAAGTATACCAGGCTGGAGGAGGAGCTAAGCCATTTAAAAAGAATGTAAAGGGAAAGGAGTCTATCGAACATGAGATCCACAGCATTCCAGGTGACCAATTTGTCACCCAAAACATACCTTTCGCAATTGACTTAATTAAGATCGATACTGATGGTTTTGACTACGAAGTCATCTTGGGACTCAGCCAAACGATCGAGAGCCATCAACCAATTGTTCAATTTGAAGTGAGCCACTGGTGGTTAAAAATGGGGTATACCCTAACACAGGCTGAAAGGTTTTTTAAAAACCTAGGCTATGTATGCCGGGTTTTAACAGATAACGGGCTAGTAAATATTGGACCCACTGTCCCAAACTATTTATTCATAACAGCGAACATTGTAGCAATACCAGAAAACAAATTGGAAAAATTCACATAAGAAGTGCTACGAATATAACCCACAAGGAAATATAGAAAAATGACGAGCATAGTTATCCAACTTGAAGGCCATTGATGACCTAAACTTGATGTGCCTTTGTAGAGTACTTAGTAGCTAGTTGAACAGGAAGCTTCCGGTTTTGAAGCTATGCATAAGCGAACAAAATATGGATAAGAAAAAAGAAGTTTATATTCCTATCGAGATCAAACCAAGAGAATTGTTATCACAGGTTTATCTTGCTGGGGAGCTGTCAAAAAAAGGAGCTAGGGTCTTTATAGGTTCGAAATCCTCCATCGATCACTTGGTTTATGAAAAAGAAAATAATCAAGGTGTTTACCTTTATAAAGGTGGGGGGAGTAGTGTGGAAAAATTCAAAAATATCTCACAGCGAGTAACGTCAATAACTGTATTAGATCAGGAAGTAAGTCCTGCAGTAAGAAGCTATGACTATATTCGAATAAGATTCGTGGAAGGCAGCCTTAAATATGTATCAAGACTATATTATATTGGACTGCAAGCAAAAGAGGAGGCAATAAGACATTTTGAAGGCATTGATCCGGATATCGTTAAAGATTTCGGCTGGCCGCGCGTTGATTTATGGGCTCCCTCCAAGCGCTACATCTCATCTGACGAAATAAAAAAAATCCATAGCGAGTTTGGAGACGACTTTCTACTCTTTGCTTCAGACTTTGGTACTAATTCGCAAAGACTGCTGGAGGAGCGCTACCATCGTCTAGAACTTTTTGGGGCTAAAAAAACTAAGCATGACTTAGAATTTATGAGGGAAATGCAAAAAGGTGCTTACAAGAAGTTTCTTCAATTCGTTGATTTTTTGCATGAAATTGATTCAGATGATCGGATACCACCGATCATTGTCAGACCTCATCCTGGCGAAGATCACAAGGTATGGGAGGAGATGACATCCAACCTCACAAAAATTAAGGTAGTGTATAAAGGAGATATCACACCATGGCTGCTAGCTAGTAAGGGCCTGCTGCATAGAGGATGTACAACAGCGATTCAAGCGTCAATCTCCGAGGTAAATACGGGCTTTCTAGCAAACTATTCGGACGCGAATAGTAATTCGATCGTATCACAACTGTCTCCTAGCCTACACACTCTTGAAGAGGTAGCAATATGGGCTAACAGCGCTTCAAAAGCATCGAGCTACAGAGCTAATGAAGATATCTTTAAGGGGCATATAACTTTTCCTGAACGAGGTGCGACTGAAACCATAGCTGAAGACATAATGACCTTAACTGGCAATAGCGTTAGCCAATCTAATATCAAGGATAAATCAAATTTCAAGAAAGTATTGGTGAAACTCGTTGTTAACTTAAGGAGAATAAAAAACAAAAACAAAAACAAAAACAAAAACAAAAACAAAAATCCGCATGGATTAGCAAAATTGTCTAAATACAACAAGATGCAAGGTGGGATCGCATTTACAGAGATAAAAGAAAATTTGGATACGATGTATCCAAATGAGAAATTCGACGTGGTTCAGATAGCAAATGACTTATTCCTTGTCGAAATGAGTGGTCGATAGACATTAGGGTATAATGAATGTTTAAGATGAAAAGGTTGCGTAATGTTCTTGTGAGAATTGGTTTGTTAAAACAAACAAGTCATCCATTTCCAAATAAAGGGGGATGGTCAGGTCTACGTGTGCTGCCAAAGGTAGACAATCTTATCGATGTTGGTATTGGTCATCAGGGGTCCGAGGGGCTGTATAAGTTTTTCCCTGATTCAAGAAAGTTCTTTATCGACCCATTGATTGAAACAAAAGAAGCATTAACAAAACATCTTGAAAATCCAGAAAACACATTTTTTGAATGTGGTGTATCGGACAAAAAAGGGGTGTTAGAAATAAATGTTCGGGAGCCAATTAGTCAAAGTGGATTCAAGGAGTCTGAAAGCGATGGATCGAGGTCGATCGTAAAAAGGACTGTTAGAGTCGATACCTTGGATAATATTTTCCCTGTTGCAGACATGAATGGTACATGGGGTATAAAAATCGATGTAGAAGGGCATGAAAGCGAGGTTTTAAAAGGTGGGTGGGAGCTTATAAAGCACTGTACTTTCGTTATTGTCGAAGTCTCTATTGACGGAGGTAAATTTAGGGACTCTGCAAGCTTTGGCGATATAGTAACTTGCATGTTGGGCCTAGGTTTCGAAGTAGCCGCCCTTAGGGTTTCAGGTGACGGGACAGATCATTGCGATATCGCATTTGTTAGGTAGGAATATTATGGATAACAACAAGGGTGTTGTATACATTGCTTTTGGTCATCTTTATCTTACGATGGCTCTATTTTCGATCAGCACGCTTCGAAGGAAAAACAGAACACTCCCAGTAATGATCATAACAAATCTGGATGTTGAGTTTAAAAAATTAAGTTTTTGGTCTGACTCGCGGGATATTTCGAAAATCATCAACCTTGATACGAGAAAAAACAGAGAAATAAAAACCGACTTATACAAGTATGTTCCATATGATCGTGTAGCCTATATTGATGCCGACACATATATATTAAATGATTTAAATAATGCTTGGAAATTCCTAGATTATTTTGATATAGCATTAAAGCTTAATCCGACAAAACAGAAGAAAATAGGAAAGGGTGACCAATTGGTCATAGACTCGAGTACTTATGTAAGAGATGTGCCACATTTTAATAGTGGGGTTGTTTTCTTTAGAAAATCAGAAAAAGCGAAAAACTTTTTCACACTTTGGTCTAAATCCTTTTGTGAAGGAAATACGCCATATGATCAAGTAAGTTTGGTGGACTCAATATTTAAATGTGATGCGAGGGTTTTGCCTCTAACAGAAGATTGGAATTACTTTCCTGATAGGAAGTATTACGCAGGTAAAGTGAAATCACCTCATATCGTACACTACACCAATCGCATCTCTTACTCATTGGAAGTCGAACTTTTGAAAATTTCCAGTATTCTTGGTTTTGACGTTAGTCAAATTAGAAAGGAAATATATTTAAAGCGAATGGCCCGGCGAGAAAAGATCGGTTTGCGTAACTGGTTGCAATTACTGTTTTATTGGAGGTTTTTATCTAAGCATGAAGAAGGAAAATGGAATATCTAAATTTTTTGGAATATTTATAGATAGAGTGCGCTGCTTAAGGCACTAATGAGAAGCTAAGATTGTTGAAAACCTCGACCATTCTTAGTTTCGAGACCTTGGCTATATTCAACCCCAATAAAATCATGATCTTGTTGCATGGCTAGATGAAACCGTGGTGGTATTTCGGCTTAATGATAGCTTTAGTGTGCCTGCTTAAGATGGTGAATTAATATAGTGGAGCAATATGTTACGTTTTTTGGATATTTTTAATAGGCATGAGAATTGCGCTCATCAGAACGATGTTCCTTCTTACCTATGCGTCGATAACACTCCTCTTTTGGGTTTAAAAGCGCTAGGCTCCGGGGTTTTTAAACCCGCAATAACTAAGGCGGGTCGATTATCCCTTCAAGGAGAAATGCCTGATAATCGAAAGGTTAAAATTTATAGCGCCTTTAGTCGGCCCCAGATTGCTCTCCGTTTAGAACTTGAGAGTTTACAACTTGAGCAAGCAATATGTTTTCCAAAGGTTGTTTTGAGTGATAATTTCTTTTTAGTTGAAGAGTGGGTGGACGGCACCCCATTAAATGAGTTACCGGATGAAAAAGCTATGGAGTATGTTCCGCTAGTTGAAGCCTTTCTAAAGCATGTCCAAAGTGAACCATTGTTGGTCGCTTTAGCTGAAAAGTACACAGGGGCGTTTTGCTATTTAAATGACTACTTGATCTCAAGGCTTAACATTTGGGCACAATGGAACCCCGTCAAAGAGTTAATCGAAGAATGGCAACGTTCTGAAAACGCCGTTGTAGATTTGTTACCGAACTTTTTAAGTCACCCCGACTTATCGTTATCAAACCTTATCTTAGAGCACTCCACTGAGAAACTATATGTCATTGATAATGAGCTACTTGGAGTAGGGCAAAGCTGGGTTATTGATGGGAAGAACTCATTCTGTAAAGGTATATTTAAGAGTGATTCGCTGGATACGGCGAGCCAACGATTTGCAAATTTATCTTGGAAACTGCGCCTAGTTGGCTCAGCGTTGGACGCTGGCGATTTCAACCGAGCAGAAAGGTTGGCACGATTTAAGTAGATGGTGATATATAGATTGCTATATTAGTTTATGTTTACCGAAATGCCATTTCTGAACTTAATATGCCGAAATTCATATAGGGATTAATCATGAATAGCTTATTAACTGAAACCCCTTTAATTAGTATCGGTATAACTTGCTTTAATGCAGAGTCGACAATTCAGCGTGTCATAAAAAGCGCCTTAGCTCAGAACTGGCAAGAAGTTGAGATTATTGTTGTCGACGATTGCTCGACAGATCGTTCATGGGAGAAGCTTGCTTACCTTTCATCGGTTGACTCACGTGTAAAAGCGTTCCGTCACAGTATTAATAAAGGTTATCCTGCAGCTCTCAATACAATGTTGGAGCATGCTCGAGGTGAGTTTGTTGCTATCTTTGATGATGATGATGACAATCTTCCGGACCGCCTACAAATTCAGATTAAACGTATCGTCGATTACGAACAGAAATCGAAGGCTGAGTTGGTATTGTGCTACTCTAATCGAGATGTGGTTAAAGGTGGACAGACTGAGGTTGATCATGTGGCATTGGCCATTGGCAGATCCGCCCCCGAACCATATGGGCTAGAAGTAGCCGATTACGTTTTTGGGACACATGCCACACCAGGTAGAGTATGGGGTATGTTTGGCAGTTGCACGCTTATGGCGCGAAGAACTAGTTTTAAGACGATTGGACTGTTTGACGATAATTTTCGTCGTAGTGCTGAATTGGATTTTGCAGTCCGAGCTGCACTGCTTGGAACGCATTTTATCGCGGTTGATCAGGCGCTTATCACACAATACAAAACTTCTGGTTCTTACAAATCAGGCAGGATACCACTTAAATATGCTCTTTTACTGAGGGAAAAACATCGTAGTCTCCTTGACCAGCGTGGCCTTTATCAAGCTTCCCGGTTTATTGCACGCTCAAACTTTTATGGAAACAAACATCAGTACTTCCGAGGATATATTTATCGGGCTATTGCTTATATTTGTTCTATAGAGCTACTTTCAAAATTTATTCATCGTCGTCTCATATCTCGAAAATGACAAATAATTAAATTAATCCTCATAGTGTGTCTGGAACCGGTTGACTTTGAGAATCTGAGCAATTTTGGTATGTGAATGCCCATCTTGAAAGTGAGAAAGCGCCAGTAATCGAATTTTCATCTGTATCGATTTTTGATGACTTGCCAATTTTTTAAGTCGATTTCTTTTAGGTTGTCCATAATGACACTTCCGAGAATTGGAATACCCTAACTAGATTATGTTCTTACTTCAATTGGTATTATTTCTTATTCCATTAAGCATTTCGATGTAGAACTAAAGGTGATGAAAGGTGAATAATTCATTGGTTACAGTTGGTATAACAGCATTTAATTCAGAGAAGACTATTGAGGGATGTATTGTTAGTGCATTATCTCAATCCTGGAAACCACTTGAGGTTATAATTGTAGACGATTTCTCTAATGATGAAACGCTGGCAGAGATTGAACGTGTTTCGAAGGGTTTACCTAATGTAAGAATATTTAGAAACCGAAAGAATCTGGGTGTTGCCAATGCACGTAACCGTATTCTGACAGAAGCTAATGGAGAATTCATTGTTTTTTTTGACGATGATGATGTAAGTCTTCCAAATCGGATTTTCGAACAGTACAAGCGGACAACAGATTATGAAAAGCAGTTTGCCGATGGTGCTCCGGTAATCTGCCATACTGCCAGAACGGTCGTTTATCCAGATGGCGAAGAACGTCTAGAGCAGACAATGGGGCAGGTTAAGGGAAGGCAAGCTCCGTTTGGTCCTGCTGTGGCTCGTCGAGTGTTATTAGGTGAGCCATTGAGGGATGGTTATGGTTCCTGCCCCACATGTAGCCAAATGGGCCGACTATCTACTTATAATCTCATTGGTGGATTTGATCCATCAATGAGACGTAGTGAAGATACTGATTTTAATATTCGACTAGCGTTAGCTGGTGGTCACTTTGTTGGTATAGGTGAGCCTCTGGTTGTTCAAACGATGACTAACACAAGTGATAAAAGCCTTAGTGACGAATATTTCTACGGGCACATGATTATGAAAAAGCATAGGTCCGTAATGGGGTCTGAAGTGCAATACAAATTTGCCATTAAATGGCTGGAATTGAAACATAGGTGGTTAGAGCGGAAACGATTTATATTTGGCTTAATTTTATTAAAGCTTGTATTGAATCACCCTGCCTTAACATTGCGACGTTTATATTGTGCCTTGCCAAATATAGGGTTAAATAATGCATTTAGTCGCTTTCATTTCAGGAAAATCGATTAACAATCAAAATTAATAAAGGGTCGACAGCGATATGATATGGAGATTTAAGCTTATTGCCAAGCTGATTATGGCTCGGATTCCAGTGCCTTATTCTTTGTGGCGAGCTATGAGCCTTTTTCGGCATGGACGCATGGATTCTACAGATTACCCTATCAAAATATTTAATCTGCATTTGAAACGTGCGTTTCCTAGAGGATTAACCTCCAATGCTGTAATTCTCGAACTTGGACCCGGTGACAGTCTCGCTTCAGCCCTACTAGGATATGCAAGCGGAGCTTCACTAACCTATCTTGTAGATGTAGGCAGTTTCGCTCGAAAAGATGTCGCTTTCTACCAAACCCTTGCCAAGGATATTGGCAACAGAGGGCTGCATGCTCCTGACCTCTCTGAATCGATGTCTTTAAAGGATTTTCTGCAATCCAGCAATGCAAGGTATTTGACTGATGGCCTGTTGGGGCTACGTACTATTCCGTCAGACAGTGTCGACTTTATCTGGTCACACTCTGTACTCGAACACGTTCGAAAGGATGAATTAGTTCCTGTATTAGGTGAACTGCAACGTATTTTAAAACCTAGTGGTCTATCTTCCCACAATATTGACTATCAGGATCACTTGAATTTCTCTTTGAACAATCTTAGATTCTCCGAAAAGTTATGGGAGTCAGATTTTTTTACTAAATCGAGGTTTTACACAAATAGAGTGCCGGCAATTAGACTGCATAGAATGTTTGAGGAAGTCGGTTTTGATATTGTCAGGCAAGAGTTCGGAAAATGGCCGAAGCTTCCCATTCCAAGGGGATCACTACATCGTGATTTTCAAACTTTAACTGATGACGAGTTGTGCAATCGTACTTCTCATGTGCTTCTAAAGATATGACCTACTCAAACATCCATAGTAATTCGACACTTGAGGAAAGTTCACCTTTTCCTCGCATAACCATTGGTATTACCTGCTATAACGCCGCACACAGTATTCAACGAGCGCTGCACTCGGCTCTTGACCAAAATTGGCCTGACTTTGAAGTAGTGGTGGTTGATGACGCCTCATCAGATACTTCCTGTCTGTTAATTGAGCAGGTTTCTGACGGAGATAGTCGTATTCGACCTGTTTATCATCAGGTGAACTTAGGTGCGGCAGCGGCCCGTAATAGTATTTTAGAGGCGGCATCCGGTGAGTTCATTGCGTTCTTCGACGATGACGATGTCAGTACACCAGATCGTTTGCAATTGCAGTATGAACGAATCGTTTCCTATGAGCAGACAGCATCTACACAGTTAATCGCTTGCTATGCCTCTGGAGAAAGAATGTATCCTAATGGCTACGTCATGCCATTGCGGGCAGTTGGTGCTGATGGTCAACCACCGATAGGTTCTGCAATGGCCGACTACTTGCTATTTTACAAGCGTGAGCCCGGCATTTTTTACGGGGCTGGAACTCCTACCTGTTCCCTGATGGCTCGCACTTCCGTATTCCAAGAAATAGGTGGATTTGACACAGCTATGCGGCGACAGGAGGATATCGATTTCGCCATTCGCCTGAGCTTTAAAGAAGGTCATTTTATTGGAATCTCAGAGGAAGTGCTTATGCAGCATGCTACATATGGTAGCGAAAAAAATGCCTTGGTCGAATTTGAGAGCTTTCTTCGCTTGTTGGATAAGAATAAAGACTATCTGTTTTCCACTGATAGCTATTGCTACATGAAGTTGTGGTCAGAGATGCGCTACCGGCATTTTTCCGGACAAGATGGGCAAGCTTTGCTAATACTAACAAAGTTACTATTGTCTTCCCCTTGGCGTACTACTCAGCACTTCCTCGGCTCTGCCACCCGCCGTTTTCTCCATGAACGAAGCATAGGTGCTCCATCGCATGACTGAGCAACCATCCATTCTTTTTGTTTGTCGCAACTTCCACCAGATGGCTGGTGGAATAGAACGCATGGCAACGCTACTAATGAACCAAATGATCAAGCGCGGTTTTCGTGTTGGATTAATTACATGGGATCCGGCCAATGCGGAAGCCCACTACGCACTTGATGGTACGGTTGACTGGATGACGCTGAACCTTGGCAGTCCCTTAGGTAAAGCAACATGGAGCCTCAGGTTACGTCGACAGGTTAGATTGAGACGATTGGCGAAAAAGTTTAAGCCAGATGTAGTCATTGCTTTCCAAGTCGGAACTTTTCTTGCTGCACGTACGGCGATGCTGGGGTTAGGTATTCCAATGATTGCGGCAGAAAGAAATTCACCCGACCTGTTTAATTTCGTAACGGGTGGTGACAAGCTACGCTGGAGAGCTGATATAGCCTTACGTATGGCTGATTGCGTAACCGTGCAACTAGATAATTATCGTGAGAAATACTCGCCAAAATTAAGAGACAGAATTGTAGTTATTTCTAACCCTGTACAGGGACTTGATAAACCAGCCTTTCCGAACGAGGATATAGATCCGCCAAAACGAATTCTTCATGTTGGACGCCTTTCATACCAAAAAAACCAGCTTTTTCTAATCAGAGCTTTTTCCTTGATTACTGATGTAAATTCGGATTGGATTTTGACGTTAGTAGGAGAAGGGGAAAAACGCACTGAAGTTGAGCTGCTCATCAATGAATTAGGGCTTGACGAACAAGTTGAACTTATTGGTGCAGTAACCGATGTAGATGACTGGTATAGTAAAAGTGCTTTCCTCGCTTTTCCTTCATTGTGGGAAGGCTTTCCGAACGCTTTGGTTGAGGCCTTTCGGCAGGGATTACCTGCTGTGGGCCTTGAACAGACAGCAGGTGTAAACGAATTGCTGCAGCATAAGAAGTCGGGGCTTTTGACTGCTTACGATGAACCCTCTTTTGCTGCGGCTATGCAGACTTTAATTGATGATCTGGAGTTTCGTCAAATGGCAGGCCGTAAAGCTCAGACCGCAACACTGAGCTACGAGCCTGAGGCAATATTCGAACAGTGGAAAACGCTCTTTTCTAAATTGGGAGAAAAGCCCCGTTGATGAAACTTTTATTTGCTATCAAACATCTTTCTTCTGCTTCTGGAGGTGCTGAGCGGGTTCTGTGTACTGTCTGTTCTGACCTAGCAGAGCGTGGGCATAATGTTTCTATAGTCACCTTGGATACTCCTGGTGGTCAGCCGTTCTATCATCTAGATGCCCGTGTAAAGCTTATTGATTTGGCTATTGGCGATGCTGCTCAACCGACTGGTGTTTTCGAAGCAATCAAACGCATGAAAGCACTACGTCATATCGTTGTCACGGAGAAACCTGATGTCGCGGTGGGCTTTATGCACTCGATGTTTATACCGTTAGCTTTTTCTCTCGTAGGGACGGGGATTTCCACTCTAGGTAGTGAACATATTGTGCCAGAACATTATCAGAAACGTCGTTTTCAATTTTTATTATTATCTCTTTCTGCACGTTTGTTAAAAAAAATTACGGTGTTATCCGAGTCGATAAGATCTTCTTATCCAGCTACGGTAAAAAATAAAATGGTGGTGGTACCGAATCCTATCGAAAAACCTACAAGGCTAACAAAAAAAGCAGTTAGAGATAGTACTCATACGATTTTGAATGTCGGACGGCTAAATCGCCAGAAGGATCAAGCGACACTGATCAAAGCTTTCGCGAAGATTACTGAAGATTTCCCGCAGTGGCACTTAAAAATTTTTGGAGAAGGTCCATTACGGGAGGAGTTAGAACGCCTCATCGAAGTATTTGGCCTTCAAAGTAAAGTAACTTTACCAGGTGTTACTTCGGCGATTGATGTCGAATATCAATTGGCAGATATTTTTGTTATTTCATCTTCCTACGAAGCTTTTGGTCTTGCTACAGCTGAGGCTATGTCACACGGGTTACCCGTTATCGGTTTTGCCGATTGCCCCGGTACAAATGAATTGATTCAAAATGATGTCACTGGCCTTTTAGTTGATCCTCCAAATGATAGAGTTCAAGCACTAGCTTCTACATTGTCAGATTTAATCAAAAATAGAGCATTACAGGAAAAGCTTTCTAAGGCCGGTCAACAGGAAATAGAGAAACGTTTTTCGACAGAACAGGTTTGTGAACAATGGGAAGACTTGCTGTTCAAGTCTACGTAAAATAAGGTTTAGCCATGTGCGGTATTGCCGGTCTTTTCACTTTATCTTCATTACCAGGCTTCGACATAAAAGCCATGGTTCAAAATATGGCTCAAGAGTTGGTACACCGTGGGCCTGATGCTGTTGGTAGCTGGGCTGACAACCATTCAGGTGTCGCTCTGGCTCATCGTCGCCTTGCTATTCTCGACCTTACTGATGCAGGCCATCAACCAATGAAATCATCTTGCGGCCGATACAAAATAGTTTTCAATGGCGAGATATATAACCACCTGCAAATAAGAAAAAAACTGCAATCTACCGGCAGTCCAGTAAGTCTAATCTGGCGAGGCCACTCAGATACTGAAACCATACTCACCGCAGTTTCAGCATGGGGGCTTGAAAAAGCGCTTAACGAATTTGTTGGTATGTTTGCTTTCGCTTTGTGGGACAAACATGCAAAATCTTTGTATCTAGCCAGAGATCGGCTTGGGGAGAAGCCGCTTTACTATGGTTTCCATAGAGGAGCGTTTCTGTTTGGTTCAGAGCTCAAGGCATTGAAAGCATCTCCTGGCTTTAAGGGCGAAGTAGACCGCAATGTATTATCTCTGTATCTGAATCGCAATTTTATTCCTGCCCCGTACTCAATCTATCAGGGTATTTTTAAACTCCCACCGGCCACTTGGTTAAAAATTTCAGAGGCTGACGTCGTTCGCCAACAATTACCAGATCCAATATCGTACTGGTCATTGAGCAAAGTCGCTTTAATGGGTCAAAGTAACTTATTCCAAGGTAGCGAAAACGATGCGTTACTGAAGTTAGAACAATTGCTTAAACAGTCAATCTCAAGTCAGATGATTGCAGACGTTCCCTTGGGGGCGTTTCTCTCCGGAGGCATTGATTCATCAACGGTGGTTGCGTTGATGCAGGCTCAGTCAGCAGACCAGATACGAACCTTCACCATTGGTTTTAATGAAAGCGATTACGATGAATCAAAACATGCAGCGGCAGTAGCGGCACATATTGGCACCGAACACACAGAGTTATGTATAACTTCAGAGCAAGCCATGGAAGTTATACCGGGACTGGCTAAATTGTATGACGAGCCCTTTGCCGACGTTTCACAAATTCCAACTTTCCTGGTCAGTCAACTTGCACGACAAGACGTAACAGTCTGTTTGTCAGGCGATGGTGGAGATGAGTTGTTTGGTGGTTACAACCGTCATATCACTGGGCCTGCACTTTGGCGAAAGTTAGGTTGGTTACCCAATAGCATGCGCAGCGGACTATCTAAATTGTTAACTGCTATTCCCCCATCGCTTTGGGATAGTTATGTCAGCCGATCTTCAACCATTCTTCCTCGTAGCTTGCGATACAGATCGGCAGGAGACAAGATTTACAAAATTGCTCGAATGCTCTCGGTCACTTCACCGGAAGAGATCTATGATAGGCTCGTCTCACAATTGCAAAAGCCGGAACAAATTGTAATAGGCTCATTCAAACCACTTCTTCCCATCAAAGAAAGTGTTTGTTCCTCAGATATAGTTGAGCTTGAGCATCGTTTGATGTTTATGGATACGGCTACCTATCTTCCTGATGATATTTTGGTAAAAGTAGATCGCGCTGCAATGGGTGTGTCACTGGAAACCCGTGTGCCGATGCTTGATCATCGAGTGGTCGAGTTTGCCTGGAGCCTACCCCTTGCGATGAAGATACAGGGTAATAAAGGCAAGTTCCTACTACGCAAGCTACTTGACCGTTATGTTCCAAGGGCTTTAATAGAACGGCCAAAGGCAGGCTTCGGTGTCCCTATTGGTACTTGGTTAAGAGGGCCGCTAAGACCATGGGCTGAGGAATTACTCGATAACAATAAGCTCAATCAACAGGGATACTTTGATCCGAGTCCCATCAGGCTTATGTGGAAGGAACATTTACAGGGCAAACGAAATTGGTCTCATCAGCTTTGGGGGATATTAATGTTCCAAGCTTGGTTGGATGAACATCATGACAGCCAATAACGATGCAAGGAAGTTAGCTTGAATTTTTCCAAGTCATTAAAAAGTAGTTTATTAGTACTGCTCTCAGGGTTTCTGCTTTGCTTGGGCATCTGGGGCTCCGGAATTGAAAAGGTAATCAATGACCTTTCACATGTTCCGCTCTGGACACTCGCTGTCATGGTGATGGTGTTTTCCCTCAACCTGCTCTTAGTGTCTATTCGGCTAGGCATGCTCTTGAGCTACTTTGGCGTCGAGGTTCCATTCAGTTTTGCGGCCAAGGCGAGCATACAAGGTCATTTTGCATCACTGTTTTTCATCTCTCTATTTGGTCAAGTCGCAGGGAGACAATCCGTACTACGTCATTACGGTACGCAGCCGGTGTTTATTGCCGCGTTGACAGCGATGGAGCGTATTATTCTGTTTGCCGTCAGCGGAGGAATGTGTCTCATAGGAACTATTTGGATATTTGGTGGGAATAAAGTATCGGATTTTCTCACTAGTACATCCTTTGCCCAAATGTTCTTCGTTGCTGGTTTAGCTCTTGTTACTAGCTTGTGGTTTGGAAGAACACAATTTGAGAAATTGCTGATTAGCGGTATTCAATCCAAACGTAACTATAGTCAAATTGCTGAGGCAATATTGATCACATTGCTTGGTCAAAGCTTAGTATTGGGGGCATTTGTACTTGGGGGGTATGTTTTGGCCCCGCAGATTGGGTTTTGGGATCTTTGTGCTGCTTCGGCAGTCATTAGCTTTGCTGCAAGTCTTCCCATTTCGGTCAACGGTTGGGGAGTGCGCGAAATCACTGCCATATTTGCTTTTGGTGCCATAGGAATGGCACCGTCTGAAGCACTAGTCATTTCCGTATTGGTAGGGCTATCATCGACAGCTGTTGTACTTGCTACATTTCCGTATGTCTTGACAAAATCCAGTCAAGGCAAAAGACAAATCGCCTTAGGAAGTAAAATTACTATCTCGTTATCAATCGAAAAAATAGCGGCTTGGGGGCTATCCATGGCGGCTGCCATCACTATTTTCTTCCAAGTCCATGTCCCATTTCAGGGTGGGATTATAAATATTAACCTGGCCGACCCCTTTGCAATTCTGGCGCTGGCGGCTGTAGTCAGTCAGTCATTTTTTACTCGTATCCCCCCTCGGTGGTCGGTATCCGGTTTCCACTTGATCTTGTTCGTAGTGACGCTCTTGCTTGTGTTCGCATTCTTGAACGGCATGCAAGTGATTGGTGTGACCCAGTGGGCACTTACTGGTAGGTTGTTGGGTTGGGTTGTCCTTCTTGGCTATTTGAGCATTGGTATCTTAACTGTTTCCTACTTAGGCAAAGTGGGGATATGGCGCTTTGTCGAAACGCTGATAGCCACCTCGGTGGTTATCATCTTATTTCACTCTTTCATGCGTTGGCTGGTTTTTTTTGGTTGGCTTGACCATAGCGGAATGGCGATTAATTTTGAAGGCTTTTCTGCAAACCGTAATGCCTTTGCATTTCAGCTTTTGAGTTGCTCTTTATTACTTCTTGCCTACGCAGGTAAGAAAAAAAATAATTTAAGCAAAATAGAGATCGGAAAACTCATAATCAGAAGAGATGGATTTTTAGCGGTCGTGCATGGCGTGATTTTGGCTGGGTTGATATTTACAGGATCCAGGGCAGGTATATTGACAGTTTTTCTGCTATTACTTTTTTCTGGTGTTACCAAATTTTCTGATCGTCACTTTCTTCTGAAAAGCATACTCCACGGTTCCCTTATCTGGGTGTTCTTCACTTTGTTTCTTCCTTGGATCAGCCATACCAACATGGCAGTACAAACTACTCATACCTACATGGCAGTGCAGAGCCCTCTTTCAACAGAAACAAGCGATTTGGAACGGTGGGAAACCATTCTGCATGGTTTCAATATGTGGCTAGATTCGCCATGGTTTGGTGCAGGTTTGGGGGTCTTTATAAAAACGAGCTCGGAATGGTTAACAGAGCCGACGGTTATTCACAGCACTCCAATTTGGATGCTTGCGGAATTTGGCATGTTCGGAACTGCCATTTTTATCGTGATATTCGCCTGGGTATTAGTAAAAATAATATCGAACGGTTTGGATAAACCAGAAAATCGCGCCGTTGTTATGTTACTCGGGGTCTTTGTCGTTTTTAGTTTGGTTCATGAAATTTTCTACCAACGGATTTTCTGGATGGTACTTGGGCTCTGCCTAGCACTACCATATCGACAGTATTCGCCTAAAAAGTTATCGAAAGCTCAGTCATTCGCGAAGCCACATAAGATAATGTTTGTAGTAACAGAGGATTGGTACTTCTGTTCTCACCGCCTCCCTTTAGCTGTTGCAGCTCAAAAAGCTGGTCATGAAGTAGTTGTGGCTACACGCATTACTGACCATAGGCATCATATAGAACGGAGTGGAATTCGCACGATCAATTTGCGGCACATGAAACGATCTAGCCTTAATGTCGCGCGAGAACTGACAGCTTTTTTTGAGCTATTGCTACTCTTTCAAAGAGAAAAGCCAGACTTGGTTCATCTAGTAGCACTCAAACCCGTGATATACGGATCTCTTGCAGCAACATTGAGTGGAATTCGTTCCAGAGTATGTGCGTTGGGCGGACTGGGTTTCGTTTTTTCGTCTAAACATGTTTTAGCCCGTATTCTACGACCTATGCTAATTTCAGTATTTCGATTGATTGCTAATGACCGACGAAGTCGACTGATACTGCAGAATGAGAATGACTGGAACGTGATAATAGAAAAAGGAGGCGTTGATCAGCGAAATATGCGCTTGATCCGAAGTGCAGGTGTAGATTTAAATGAATATACGGAAACAAGGTTGCCTGATGGGAAACCAATTGTCATGTTGGCTTCACGCATGTTATGGGATAAAGGGGTTGGCGAGTTCGTGAACGCTGCAAGCCTGCTACGTGAGAGAGGTGTTAACGCTCGGTTTGTCTTGGTAGGGGAGCCTGACCCTGAAAATCCATCCTCGGTCCATCATGAACAGCTTAAAGATTGGAATGAATCTGGTGTCATCGAATGGTGGGGATATTGCAATAATATGCCTCAGGTGATTTCACAATCGAGTATCGTCTGTTTACCTTCCTATTACGGAGAAGGTGTACCGAAAATACTGATTGAAGCAATGGCCTGTGCTCGTCCAATTATTACTACTGACATGCCTGGTTGTAGAGACTTGGTAAAAAAAAATGCAAACGGTTTACTTGTTAAACCCAAGAACTCAAGTGATCTCGCAGATGCTTTAACAAAGCTGCTTAATAATCCTTTGTACTGTCAAGCAATGGGGAAAAAAGGAAGATTGCTCGCGGAAAAAGACTATGCCTTGCCACAAGTTATAAAAAAAACGCTAAACGTTTATAAGGAACTATAGAGTCAGTGACTACGCTTATTACTGGAGCTTCAGGGTTTGTTGGGAGCGAATTATGCTCTGAATTGGTTGCTCGTGAACATGAGATTCGTGGAATAGTTCGTTCGATATCATCGGTTGATCTCACATCATCATATCGAAATCATTTGTGTGCCTTTGAAAATATCAAACCTGACACGAATTGGTCTAATGTTCTTCTTGACATCGACTGTGTCGTTCATTGCTCAGCCAGAACTCACATTATGAATGAAACCGAAATCGATGCTCTGGCAGCTTACCGTGCTGTTAATGTTGATGGAACACGAAATTTAGCTGAACAAGCAGCGGATGCTGGTGTTAAGCGTTTCATTTTTATTAGTTCGATTAAAGTAAATGGTGAGCGAACAAATTCTGGGACTTGCTTTACTTCTGATGATAATGCTTTTCCTAGAGATGCATACGGTATTTCAAAATGGGAGGCCGAACAGGCTTTGCAAGAAATATCAGTAAGAACTGACCTAGAGGTTGTCATCATAAGGCCTCCTTTGGTTTATGGACCAAGCGTTAAAGGTAATTTTCTCTCTCTGCTTGGTTGGCTACATAAAGGCATTCTACTCCCTCTTGGCGCAATCCATAATCAACGTAGTATGGTTAGTATTAGCAATCTTGTGGATCTAATCATCACCTGCATTGATCAACCTGCAGCCGCCAATCAGACATTTCTAGTGAGCGATGATGAAGATCGTTCCACAACTGAATTATTAAGGAGTATGAGTACAGCGCTGGGTAAGCCTACTCGACTACTTCCTGTTCCTTCATCGATGCTTAAACTTGGCGCGCAGCTACTTGGTAAGCAAGATATTGCCCAACGTTTGCTTGGAAATCTTCAAGTTGATATTTGCTATACCAAGAGAGTTCTCGACTGGTCTCCACCTTCTAGTATGGATGAAGGACTTCGAATAACGGCAGAGTGGTATTTGAATCAGCGACAAATCGTAAGAAGTGGCCCCTAATTTAAGGACACAGTACTAAGTGGCTAATCCATAGTAATAATGACCAGAATACTGGAGAAAATTATGACTAGAAAACGTAGAAACCACTCACCCGACTTCAAAGCTAAGGTGGCTCTGCGGCAGCGAAAGGCGATAAGACCGTATCTGAACTCGCTCAGAAAGATAACCTTCACGCTAAGATCGGTCAATAGACCATGGAAAATGATTTATTGGTCAAAGTGCTCGGTCGTTAGAGCGAGCCCAGCGCAAGGAAGCGCTGGATAAAACGAAGCTAGTCTCGATGAAGCGCCAGTGTCAACTTCTGAACCTGTCACGCTCTACTGCCTACTATCAACCAGTAGAGCTGCCGGAGGAAGAGTGGGTGTTACGGCGCATGATTGACGAAATCCATCTTCCATGCCCCTTTATGGGCAGCCGACGTATCCGTAATGGTTTGGCTAAGACGAATACACTCTCAACGATTTTATATCCCCCCTGATGAAGTGTCTTTCGGTAAACAGAGATACGCGGCATGAACCGGATTAGCTACTTAAAGAATCCATTGATGTGTCCGACCTATAGGGTCCACTTATATAACCTTCATGCAAATCAAATTATCACCTGGAAAAAGGAGTAGATCGAAAACGCAGCGAGTATATTTAGCTTAAGATCGGTTTAAGCCATCGTCGTAAGCCCAGCTTTTTCTGTGCATGATATGTTCAGCGATGGCTTTTCTGGTTTCAGGCAATCAGCGATGGTAAGCCCTCCCAAAAGCTTCAGCATAAAACCATGTAAATTACGGTGGCGAGAGTGTTCTATCTGGGAGGTTGACCCTGTAAATAATTACTCCCAGTCCAGAAGCAAAGAGCGCTCCGTTCTGTTACACCTTATCTTTTTAGTGGATTTGAACCATGCCAAAAATGAAGTTACAGATGAGCCAGATTACACATCTGCGATATAAACCACAATAAAACTTTCATTTCAGTATAAAATACAAAGAGTTTAGATTGATTTAAGGCTCCATCCAAGTTTCTGATTTATCAGTACCAAGAGTATTAATACGGGTGCGGCTCACTGCATACCTTGGCGGTAGCGTGCTTGGGTCCATTTTCAATACCTACTCTGGCCCACGCACCAAATAACGATCCTTCTCCATTTTTACAGCTGTTCTCCGTTTTAGGAATAAACGCCTAGATGCCAAAAGCTCAACAACTTCCTACGATAAACTTTAACAAACAAGAAAACTAAAAATATGAAAATTGCAGTCGCAGGTACAGGCTACGTCGGTCTTTCAAATGCTGTGTTGTTAGCCCAGAATCACGAAGTAGTCGCACTAGATATTCTGGCCGAAAAAGTAGTGCTGATTAATGATAAAATATCATCCGTAGTCGACGCAGAGATCGAATTTTTTTTGCAAACTAAGCAACTAAACCTTCGCGCTACACTCGACAAAAACGAAGCGTATGCCAACGCAGTTTTTGTCATTATCGCCACTCCAACTGACTATGATCCAGAAACAAACTATTTCAATACCAAATCAGTAGAATCTGTCATAAAGGATGTTAAGTCTATTAACCCAAACGCGATAATGGTCATAAAATCAACAATCCCCGTCGGCTACACCGTAAGAATAAAAAAAGAACTAGACACCGAAAAGCTTCTATTTTCGCCGGAATTCCTTCGCGAAGGAAAAGCACTCTACGACAACCTGCATCCATCTCGCATCGTGGTAGGTGAACGCTCAGAACGCGCGAAGGCTTTTGCTGAACTACTTCTTGAAGGGGCCGAAAAGAAAGATATCCCAGTATTATATACCGATAGCACTGAGGCAGAAGCTATCAAACTGTTCGCTAATACTTTCCTTGCCATGCGTGTGGCTTACTTTAACGAACTAGACACTTACGCTCAGGTACACGGTCTGAATAGCCAACCTATTATCGAAGGCGTTGGCTTGGATCCACGAATCGGCAACCATTATAACAACCCCAGTTTTGGTTATGGTGGCTACTGCCTACCCAAAGACACCAAGCAACTAAGAGCAAACTACGATAAGATTCCACAAAACCTGATTCATGCGATTGTTGAGTCCAATACGACACGTAAAGACTTTATTGCTGGTCAGATTTTGAAGCAAAATCCAAAGGTAGTCGGTATCTACCGTTTGGTCATGAAAACCAATTCCGACAACTTCCGAGCTTCAGCTATCCAAGGTATTATGAAGCGAATCAAAGCTAAAGGTATCGAAATAATAGTTTACGAACCATCCCTAATCGAAGATGATTTTTTTTATTCACCTGTCGTGAAAAACCTATCCGATTTCACGTACAAGGCTGATATAATTATTGCCAACCGAATGTGCCCTGAGCTGGAGGATGTAAGAGACAAGGTATATACACGCGACTTATTTGGGAGAGATTCGTGAAAATTCTAGTCACAGGAGCTGCGGGGTTCATCGGTTCAGCGTTGTCTCTTCGATTGCTGGAGCGTGGCGACGAAGTAATCGGCATCGACAATCACAACAACTACTACACCCCGACTTTAAAAGAAGCTCGTTTAGCTCGCCAGGAAAGCAAGAGCAATTACACTCATATTCGTATCGACTTAGCTGATCGCAAGGGCATAGAAGAGCTATTCAAAACCTATAAGCCACAACGAGTTGTTAACCTTGCTGCACAGGCTGGTGTGCGATATTCATTGGAAAATCCGTTGTCCTACATTGACAGTAATCTGGTAGGTTTTGGACACATTCTAGAAGGCTGTCGTCACAATGGCGTAGAACACTTAGTCTATGCAAGTTCATCCAGCGTATACGGCGCAAATACCTCTATGCCATTTTCTGTTCACGATAACGTAGACCATCCGCTCAGCCTGTATGCTGCCACAAAAAAAGCTAATGAACTAATGGCTCATACCTATAGCCACCTCTACCGCTTACCCTCCACCGGGCTGCGTTTTTTTACCGTTTATGGCCCTTGGGATCGCCCGGATATGGCACTACAGAAATTCGCTTGGGCCATCACCAAGGGTGAATCCATAAAAGTATTTAACAATGGCAACCACCGACGTGATTTCACCTATATTGATGATATAGTCGAAGGCGTAATTCGCATCCTCGATCATCCAGCTCCACCGAACCCAGACTGGTCAAGTGATAACCCAGATGCCGGCACCAGCCAAGCACCTTGGCGCGTATATAACATTGGCAACAACAAACCAGTAAATCTAATGGACTACATTGGCGCACTAGAAAAGGCCCTAAGCAAGAAAGCCAAGAAAGAATTTCTACCTATTCAGCCTGGTGATGTGCCAGATACCTGGGCAAATGTTGATGACCTAGTTGAACAATTTGACTACCGCCCAAGCATGCCTGTGGAGCAAGGTGTAGCTAACTTTGCAGAATGGTTTAATAGTTACTATAATTAGCCCCCTTACTCTACCGCCTCCTTCTATTTGATATTGTTTCCTAAATTACTGAGCTTTACCTTTTCTAGCGATCAGAACTCTCATAGGTCAACTAGGGGAATGACAATGGGAAATAATACAATCAAACGCTTGTAAACAGAGATTCGGTCACCTTTTAGCTTGATGAAGCAGTAATTAAAAATGGCGTAGCAAAGAACATCATGATCACCGCGGACGAGGGTTTCAATTCTCAGATATGGCCATTGAAACGACTTTGATGATTAAGGATTTTAAACTGCCGTTGCGCGTTTTAGAAGGCTCATCAATTCACTATCATCGTTGATGAAAGTACCACTCGTTTCGCCATCCTACAGTTGCTATAGTAAAAGGGCGAAAACGGTTGAGTGGCGTAATAGGTCATCAAGTCGAGGAGCCGTCAGCCATATTGTTATCGATGCGATTAATCTAAAAGTGTTTGGCAAAGGGGAGCGGAAATGAGTAAACCC
This sequence comes from Vibrio profundum, assembly GCF_050337555.1. Classification (NCBI taxonomy): domain Bacteria; kingdom Pseudomonadati; phylum Pseudomonadota; class Gammaproteobacteria; order Vibrionales; family Vibrionaceae; genus Vibrio; species Vibrio profundum. The sequence continues at coordinate 9,162 of NZ_JAKJTA010000029.1, read as the reverse complement.
GAGAAAGATAAAGTAGGTCAGCGCCTACGGATATCACAAACGGTCACTGGCCGAGACAGCCATGTATCGATATAAGCAACTGACCAACGCCAAACTCATCTTGCGCGTATATAACGATCAAGTTGACGAAACGTTGGCTAACTTAAAGACATTAGATTAGGTGTGCCGTTCGTCAGGAAAATTGAGCTTTATGAAGCGAGGGGATTAACACGTTGACGTATCAAACACCCCCTTCTATTTTATAAATATTGGGCATTTTGTTACTCAATAAACCTTAGTAGAATATTCGACGATGCGCTGTATGGGGTCAAATTCTAATATCAACCAGCGGCGCACAAACCTCTAGGCTACCTTCTGCTCACGATGCCATACACATTCCACTTGAGTAACTTCATGTGCGATGAAGTAAACACCGCACACTCGCTACAAATGATTGATACCGTATTGTGATGGATTATTAAGTAATAGAAACACTTTCGAAAGGAGCTAATCGATTTGAATAAGAACAAAAAAATATATCAGAAATATATCGATGACTTAATTGGCTTTTCATCCAAAAAAACCGAAGCCAGATTTGCAGCTTTTCAGCTGCTTGAAATGTATGAAGAGGTTTTACGGCTACCTCATGCGACAGTGCTTGAGCTTGGGGTCGACAGAGGGCAAAGCACCAAAGTCTTTCTGAATGCACTAGACCAAAAACCATCCTCGCAATTAATCTCCATTGATATAAGAAACTGTAAAGATGTCTCCGATTCAGATATGTGGACATTTATTCAGAGTGACTCAGCCGATGTTAAGAATATCGTTGACGCCGCACCAATATTGAAAGATGGTATTGATGTTATTTATATCGATTCACTTCATACTTCAGAGCATGTATATAAGGAAATATTCGGCTGGTTCCCATATTTAAAAAAAGGCGGCGTAGTATATTTTGATGATGTCGATACCGGCCCCTATCTAATGGGACAGAGAAAAGACAGTTTGGTAACAGAGATCGCCAATAGAAAAATCCACGATCTTATTGAAGCGGTATTTCGTTCCAACATGGATAAGATAAATCTGAACATTCACTATGGTTCCACCGGGCTGGGACGTTTTGAGAAAGTGAGCGACATTGGTTCCACGCTCAATACGCCGTTGTACGTCAGAAAGCGTAACCGTAAGATTTTCTGGAGGTTAATAAATTTGGTTTTTCGAAGAGGTCAGTACAAACACAGCCAAACTACAAATGAGAGCTTTCTCATTGATGTGACCAAATATTAGTTTCACAAAGCTTCGATACCCATACTTGAACACTGAATTGCTCAGAGAACCATAGACGCATGCAAGACTCATTTTTAGGCTGATTTAAACGCCTCTTGGCTCACCCTGTTGAGGTGTGAAGGCACCCCATCCGAGTGCAAAACATTTCAATATAGCCAAACATATCGGCTCGGGCCATTTCACGGGTTTTATATATTCGTTTCCTAATTTTGATAGTAGGCAGTAGAGCGTCAAAGATTCAGAAGTTGACACTGGCGCCTCATCTAGGCGGGCTTAGTTTTATCCAGCTCTTCCTTTCACAGGGCTCGCTCTAATACTAATCTGTAAAATTAACTGGTCATATTATCCAGCCCCTTGTACACAGGTTTGTCACTCTCTTTTTGAGCAGGATAGAAACCGGTTCCACGCTTCACAAACTTGCTCCACGATATCGTCGTAGTCGAGAAAACTTTGGTTAGCCAAACAGCGTTGCCTCAGCCAACTCCAAACTTGTTCTATGGCGTTGAGCTCTGGTGAATAAGGGGGGGAGTTTGAGAATAGTCACATTCTCAAACTCATCGGCTACGTCGTCGGCATGCCAACCCGCTCCATCCATAATGACCACGGCGTGTCTTCCACTTTCTGTGTGTAAGCGAAGCATAAAGTCCACATTCTAACTCTCTTTTTCTTTTAAGATCATGTCTCTACAATCCAAGGGAGATGATGATGCCGAAAAGACGTACCAACCAAAAATGGCAAAGGTTGTTCGAACAATACCAAACGAGCAGCCTGACACAACGAGCCTTTTGTAAGCGAAATGGGCTCAGCTTATCTACGTTCTATTCTAAGCAGCGACGCTTTCAACAAAGTAGTCGCTTTGTGAAAGCGCAAGTCATCGAAAAAACCACTCACTTCCAAGCCACTCAACCTCGCGTCCCTAACATGACACTGTCGTTTAACGATATTGAGTTAAGTCTCCCCCAAGGGACACCTGCTACCTATATTGCTGAGTTGATTGGATCCTTGTCATTAAAGTCAAAGCATTGTACTGGGATAAAACGGGCTTCGCACTTTGGTATAAACGTCTTGAAAAAGCCAAGTTTAAATGGCCGTCACAAGAGAAGAACCCCGTTTACCCTCACTCAATGTGAACTCGACAGACTGCTCTGGTAATCCCCACGAAAAATAACCGCATGAACAAGTAGAATTTTCTCGTATTATTAATGCAGGAAGTTCACGATGAAAACATCACGATATACAGACAGTCAGATTTTATCGATTCTAAAACAAGCGGAAGCTGGAGTTGCCGTCCCTGAGCTTTGTCGCGAGCACGGCATGAGCTCTGCCACGTTTTACAAATGGCGAACGAAATACGGTGGAATGGACGCCTCGTTAATGACTCGGATGAAAGAGTTGGAAGAAGAAAACCGACGACTCAAAAAAATGTACGCGGAAGAACGCCTGAAAGCTGAAGTCATCCAGGACGCCATGACAAAAAAGTGGTGAAGTCCTGTGAGCGTCGGACCGTCGCTCAGCATTCAGTGGCCACTCATGAGATTAGTATCAGACAAGCGTGCCGATGGTTTAGAGTCAGTGAAACCTGTTATCGATATCAACCGCAGCGGCAACCTGAAAATGAACAAATCGCCCGTTTATTGATAGACCTCACGGAGCGAGAATCTGATTGGGGTTTCGGGCTTTGTTTTGATTACCTGCGCAATGTACAGGGCATCCATGGAACCACAAACGCGTCTACCGTATTTATTGCGAACTGTCATTGAATCTGCGCATTCGGCCAAGAGGAAGGTTGAATCGTCAGGTACCGGAACCCCTAAAAGATCCGCTCAAATCAAATCAGGTATGGTCGATTGATTTCATGCACGATCAGCTCTCAGACGGCAGAAACTATCGTTTGTTGAATATCATTGATGATTTTAACGTGAAGGTCTCGCGATTGAAGCCGACTTTTCATTGCCCACACAAAGAGTCATTCGAACGTTAGATAATTTGATTGAACAACGTGATAAGCCGGTGGCCATTCGTTGTGACAACGGGCCAGAGTTTATCAGTGGTGATTTTATTCAATGGGCTAAGGATAAATCGATCCGCATCGATTACATTCAACCTGGAAACCCTCAACAAAATGCGTATGTCGAGCGCTTTAATCGGACGGTGCGTTTTAGTTGGGTCAGAAAATACTTGTTTGACTCGCTCAATGAAGTACAGGATATGGCCACTAAGTGGCTTTGGTTCTACAATCACGAGAGGCCTCACAAAGCCAATAATGGGAGGCCGCCTTTACACTAAACAGCAAACGTTCTACTCGACGGTGCAGTTATTAAAGGGAGATATTACCCTCTCTGGCTTCACAATAATCGGCCATGAACCTGTTGAAATGAACAATTTTACAATGAGTTAAGCGAGAATGAAGCCTGATATACCAAGCGTTATCTACTTGGTCTTAGTATAATGAATACCATGAAAACGACGCCTGATATTAACCCAAAAAGTCAAGATATTGCCGAGCTTCAGTGATGGTAAAAACGTTAATATCAGAAAGAAAAGAGTGGTGACAAGAGCGCCAATCGTTGATTGAACAGTTTAAGCTTGCTCTTGACCGCCAGTTCGCTAAACGTTCAGAGGCGTTAAAACCTTACGATGATGTGCAAGGTGACCTCTTCAATGAAGCTGAATGCGAAATGGCAAAAGACGAAGAGGTCGTCACCTCTGTCACGACCAAGAAGAAGCGCGGTAAACGCAAACCACTTCCTAAAGATTTACCCCGCGAACGCATCGTACTCGACCTTGATGACGCTGAGAAACAATGCTCTTGCTGCCAGAGTCCACTGCATAAAATCGGGGAAGACTGTAGCGAGAAACTTGAGTTCACGCCAGCAGCACTTACTCATAGAATGATTCTGTTTTTGAGACTTAGCTTACGGATTCAATATATTGAGTATAAGATGAACATTAAGTTCTATATGTTTAGTTTTTTTCATTTAGGATATTTAAATATTACATTGGCTTCTTTAGGGTGTGTAAATGTATAAAACTGAACAGGAAAACTTTTGGGCTGAGAGCTTTGGTAGAGAGTATATTGAACGCAATGAAAGTAAGCGGTTTCTTTATTCAAAGGTTGCCATGTGGTCCAAGATGTTACGTGCGGCTAATGGTGTGAATTAAATTAGAGAACTTGGGTGTAATGTTGGGCTTAATTTAGTTGCGCTTAAAGGCTTGAATCCAAGTCTAGATTTGTTTGGGTATGAAATAAATAAGGATGCTGCTCGTATAGCTAGCGACTTTAATGTGGCAAATATTAAGTGTGGTTCTATTTTAGATAACATTAATGATGAGAAAGTAGACTTAACTTTTACGGATGGAGTATTAATACATATTAATCCAGACTATTTAAGTGATGTGTATGACAACCTTGTAAACGGAACTAATAGGTATGTTTTAGTTGCGGAGTATTATAACCCTACTCCTGTAAGTGTTCCATATCGAGGTCATGATGATAGATTGTTTAAGCGCGATTTTGCTGGTGACTTGATCGATAATTATGATTTAAAGCTAGTTGATTATGGTTTTTCTTATAAAAGAGATAATCATGCTCCTCAGGATGATATTACTTGGTTTTTGTTAGAAAAGTAATTTACCATAAACCTCGTTGTGCTATCCAACCCTTAAGAGTCAGAAGGCCACAATATAGGGTATACCCTACATTGGTAGCCCCCCGAAAAATAACTTCATGGAAAAATCGCGATACACAGACAGCCAGATCTTATCGATTCTAAAATAGGCAGAAGCAGGAGCGCCCTAGATCTCAGCAATAAGCGACACACTTTTGCCAGGTCATGACTCCAAGTGGTTGAGTTAGTGTATAATCTTTCTCTTTTTGCATGGATTGAATTATGGCTATTGTTGACGTGGAATGTTGCTTTTGTTCTCAAACGGATCCTGTTGTGAAACATGGACGCAACCCGAGGGGTATTCAGAGATACCGCTGTTTGGAATGTAAACGAAGCTTTCTCCTCAATTACGCTTATGAAGCCTGCAAACCAGGCGTGAAAGAAAAGATCGTCGACATGGCGATGAACAGCTCAGGGCTACGAGATACAGGGCGAGTGCTAAAAGTCGGTTACAACACCGTTTTGCGCACTTTAAAAAACTCCAACCAAGGCAAGTAACCACAATCCCATTCGACGCCGCGAATATTGAACTGATTTGTGAAGTCGATGAGCAATGGTCTTTTGTGGGGAATAAAAAGAATCAGCGTTGGTTGTGGTATGCATGGGAGCCGAGGTTTAAACGTATTATTGCTCACGCATTTGGAAAGCGGAACAGCCAAGCATTTAAACGCCTCAAAAGCTTGCTGGCTCCCTTTACCGTGAACTTCTTCTGTACTAATGATTTCAGTGTTTACAAGGCATATTTACCCCGCGAAAAATACATTGTGGGCAAACGCTATACACAGAGAGTCGAACGAACCAATCTCACTTTGCGAACTCGGTTAAAGAGGTTAGTGAGAAAAACGATTGGCTTTTTCAAGTCAGAAGCCATGCACGACAAGGTCATCGGTACTTTTATTGAGTCAACCAATAGGCGTCATGACCTTTTGCCAGTCAAAAATTCATAAGGACTGAGATAGTTTAATGTTTTTCCTCGGCCTTGTGTTGATCAATAATTGTGCCTTCCAAATGTCTCGATTAGACACGGTACTGATTTTCATCCCTTTAGGAAAAAAGCGACGAAGTGAACCGTTCGTATTTTCGTTTAATCCTCTTTGCCATGAGCAATAGGGTTTAGCGAAATAAATGTCACACTTGAGCGATCTGCTTACTTCCTGATGACCAGTAAACTCGCCACCGTTATTAAGCGGTAATGGTTTACAGATTGATTTATAAGGTTTTAAAGTCTTATTAAGGGCTCGTGTGACTTCTTTTTTTGATTTTTTTTACGCGGCAAGTGAGAAATGATTTGCTAACACGTTCAACTATTGTCACGAAATAGCCATCCTGTCCATAGACGCTATCGCCTTCCCTGTGCCCAACTTCTTCCTTTAAACCCACAATAGCAGGGCGTTCACGGATATCGATTCGGTTAGGTATCAAACGAGCGTCTGCTTCTGAGGAACTTCTCTTCTTGTAGGGCTTCGCTTTTCTGGGGAGTAAGTTGGAATAACCTAATTTTTTCATCCAAGAATATAACGTGTTTGTCGAAATGCTCAGCGCCTGATACTCAATGGAAAGTCGCCCAGATATTTGCTCTGGACTCAGGCCAATTTGCAGTAATGACTTGAATTTACTTTGAAATCATTCTGTTAGATTTGAACGTTTTCTTGATGTTTTCTTGGTTTTCATTGCCTGATCATGAGCTTATTGTGCACAATGTTCGCCCTTTGGACAACGTTTTAACTCGTCGCTACCGTCTTGTTACTGCGCCCCATTTTTATCGCTATTTCCCGGGCAGAGAAGCCAAGTTCAGATAATGCTTCAACGCTTGTTCTGTCTTTGAAAGTGAGTTGATTGCCGAAGACCTGCGCTCGGTAATCATCACACCAACCCGCTTTTTTAAGTTTCAACTTTTGACTGCGAGTACCACAGTTGCACTGCTTAAGAAGATTCAACACAAAACGTCTGAACAAAGCAATATTCTCTACCGCATCTTTCATGACCATTCGCGAGCTGTCTTATTTAAAAACAACATCTAATATGTAGTGCTGGCTATTTTCTATGCGCCAATGCTGACGAATGTAATGACCCAGTAATTTATGCTTCGGAGCCAGAACAAAAAGTTCACATTATCTTAGGTGGTGCAGGATATCACCGAACGGAATTAGTAAAAATGCGGCGAAAGTTCTCAATATTGAACTTCATTATCTTCCCCCCTATAGCCCTAATTTAAACCCAATTGATCGGCTCTGGAAAGTAATGAGTGAGCAGGTTAGAAATAACGTGCATTTTGCTAATAAACGAAAATTCGAGTCAACAATAAAGTGTTATTTTATGACGATATTACCTGATATTGCCGACACTCCTGCATCTCGGATTAATGATGATTTTCAGATCCTCAAACCTGCACCTTCAAGTTGAGTGGGTATATACACTCTCAAGCTTCTAAAAGTACAGCCTTTCGTACTCATTTGGGGACAGCCCACTATTGGTAGCATGATTTCGTCTGGGATTATAGAAACACTCGATATAATCAAATATATCAGAGCGAACCTCGTCACGGGCTATATAGATTTTCCGCTTTACTCGACCTTTTTTGAGCAATGAGAAGAAACTCTCCGCGACAGCGTTGTCGTGACAATTTCCTTTACGGATCATGCTTATTTCCATACTTTGCTCTTTTAAGAAGCTTCGCCATTCACTCGAGGTATATTGAACACCTTGAGCTGAGTGAATGAGAACCTATTCTTCGGCCTTCTGCACCAAATCGCCATCAACAGATCATCGATTACGAGATCAATTTTAGGGCTGTTTTTCATTGTTCAACCAATGATCTTTCGAGAAAACAGATCTATAACAACAGTCAGGTAGAGCCAACATTCATGAATGCGAATATAGGTGAAGTCTGTGATCTAAGAGCTGTCGGATTTATCAATATTAAATTCTCTATCCAAAACGTTTGGCGCTGCAAGGTTAGCTTTCCCCTGAGTAGAAACCGGGATGACGTTTATAACTGCGTACAGCCTTTATTTTGCCTTGCTTCATCAATCGGTAAACATGATTCTTGCCACAGCACTCTCCATCACTTCTAAGGTCAATAGTGATATTTCGGTAGCCATAAACACAGCCGCTTTCGAGCCAAAACGGTTTAATTTTGCTAAGTAAGCGTTGGTCATCTTGAGCCCGATACCTCACAGGCTTTCGTTGCCATGCATAAAAGCCGCTACGTTGTATTCCAAGGATCTGACACATCGCCTTCAATGGATATCGCTGAAGTTGCTTCTTTATGAACGTGTACTTTTCTGTGACTCCCTTGCAAAGTACACGGTTGTAGATTCAAATGATCAGCGCAACACTCTTTTCAATCATGTGTGAAGGTGTTTTAAAATTCAATGTCTTTCTAGGACGCTCATTCAATTGGGTAGCTACATCATTGAGCTTCGCTTGTGAGTGGGGTGATAAGTCTGTTTTTCTTGGGAAGTATTGTCTTATCAAACCGTTCGTGTTTTCGTTAGTACCTCTTTGCCATGGGCATTGAGGATCGCAAAAATAAACGGGAATGCCGATTTGTTTTGTTAGCTCTGCATGTTTGGCTAACTCCATTCCTCTATCCCACGTTAAAGACTTACGGTATTGCTCAGGCATTTGTTTGAACGCAGCCAATAGTGCCGTATGTACAGATTCAGCGTCTTTACCGGCTAATTTAAGGATAATAGTAAAGCGAGACTTTCGGTCTACAAGTGTGGCAATGTGCGTATTTCTTGAGCCCGAAACAAGGTCACCCTCCCAGTGGCCAACAGATTTACGATTCTCAATATTCTTAGAACGCTCATGTATAGAAATTCCATTTACAATATTCGTAAAGCTTCGATCGCCACTTCGACGGTGATATCGACTGTGGCGCATTGGTCTGCTTCTTCGTAAATACTGAGTGAACGTATGATGAATGATACTTTTTGCTCGAACATAAATTGATTTATATATCGTTTCGTGCGACACCCGCATATGTTTTCTACGCGAATACTCAACTCTTAGCCACCCAGATATCTGCTCTGGAGACCACTTAAGCTCAAGTTTTGATATGATGATTTTTCTAAGTTCTCGATTGAGTTCTAAGACCCCAAGCTTTGGGCGTTTAGCCATGCGCTTGGCGCGATTGTCAGCATCAACCGCTTTGTAATAACGACGCCCTCGATTACGAGCGACTTCCCTAGAAATCGTTGAAGGAGAACGATTTAGCATACGT
>NZ_JAKJTA010000028.1:0-34147 GCF_050337555.1 Vibrio profundum | reverse complement strand
GCCTTCGAATATAGTGATCGACGGTACAGGGTGTTTGCGTTCCAGGCTCTTTGACCTTAAAACGCTTGTCTCTACGACAACGAACGATGACTGACTGGGAATCATCGCCTATTGAAAGTGACTCTACACACTGTCCTTTAAAGCGAAACAAAGTAGAAGATAAGGAAGGCATATTATCCACATGATTTATAAGATAAATGAGCATTCTAAGTTAACGTAATAATCATGCTGTTATGAAGTAATCAAGCTCAGGAAACCGGAGAAGAGCCGCTTAAGTATGGATAAGTAACGCCACGTTAAGTGATGAGCAACGCAAACCACCTTACCTAAACCATTGTGCCGTAAACACTAAAGATAAATCTAACCGAAAATGCCGAGCGTTGGGAATCCGTCTTAAACGCTTTGTTATATGCAAACTCCCAAAGCAAGTTCAGGGCTATATTGATGATTAGTGGTACACTGAAACAATAATCAAAAAACTCTAAGAAACCACCATGAAAGACTGTAACCAATGTGGCAAATGCTGTATCAAGTATGGAAATGGTGATTTAGCTGCTACTCAGGAAGAGATAGACCTATGGGAGCTATTTAACCCTGACATCTTTGAGTATGTGAAAGATGGGAAAATTTGGTTTGACCCGGAAACAAGAGAACAATTAGATCACTGCCCATTCTTAGGGCTTGCACCAAAGTCCTCCCCGCAAGAAAAAGATAAGTTTACCTGTAGCATTTATCTAGACAGGCCAGAAGATTGTCGCCATTACCCTAGCCTTATCAATGAGATGGTTAGAGATGAATGTGAAATGATAGAAGTTGTTGACCTAGAAAACTCGAAAAAAGCCCAAACACAGCTAGATAAATTAATGAGCTCAAGCCGACCGTCGAGCTATTCCTAGAGCTGATTTAGGCTATTGCATAATACACCTTACTTAATGCGCTTGTTAGCTGCGCTTTAAATGCGGCCTTATTTCTTCCTCTAATGCTTCCACAGCATTAGATATTTTAATTGTTAGCTTATTTGTATCATCATTCGCAGCCCACACATCAGATTGGACTGATTTACCAAATTCACGATCATTTTTAAAACTTTCACCGTCTTCCGCTTTATTGTAAATGAAAGCATCAATAGAAACCTGTAAGTGTCTTGCACATTGTTTCATTTCATTGGTCTTATCTCGCATGGGTTTACCCCAGAGAGCTTCTCCTTCCAATGCTTGGGTTTCAAATTCTTGGATTGCTTCGGCAACAGGCTTCCAACGCTTAGAGTAAATATGTGCATAAGCATTGGCTTCAATTTCTGGTGTTCTTTCGTTTGAATTCCTAGGATAGTCATCAGGAAATTCGTGACTAGAAATCCAAGGTGAACGAGCATATTTCAATTCATCTCTGAGTTTGTATGTAGCCAAAATTAATGCTCTACCAACCTCAAACTCAGCTTTACCTTTTAGCTCTCTACTCCAACTTTTTAAGCCTAAAATGGCTACTGTAGCAGTTGTTATCGCCGCACCAGAGAGAGCGATATCTTTAATAGCCGTAATTATTTCCGTAGAACTCAACTTTGATACTCCGTAAGGCAGCTAACGCCGCCATAATTTGCCGCTGAAGCGTAGCGTAAAGCGGTCAAATTGATGGCCTTGTTATATTCTGTTTCCAGTGAATTAGGTTAGATTTCAACTCAATCTGTCCACATGAGTCCATTTGCTCTACATAGATATCAATGAAATTATGATATAGCTTAATGAGGCCATTACTGATCGTTTTAGTAACTGCATCAAGGTCCTCAGGAAGCGAATTAAGCCTCCACTGATATCCGCTATTCACAAGCTCTGCATCACTTCCAGAAAAATTATCAATATAGTATCGATAGGAAACATCATTGCCGGCAATTTCACCAGTTTTTGCAAGATAAATAAATCTAGCAGGGAAAAGAACCGTTTTTGTAACGTAAACCGCACCCTTATTTGTTATAAGCTCACAGTTTAAGAACTCGTTGATCCTTTCATTGCTTCCTAGGTAATCAATAGAAAACTCTGCGCTAGCAACTTCTAGCTCTTCTTTCGTAGGTCTAATTAATTGATCTCTAACTTCGATCCCCGATAGAAGTAAAGCGTGATCGATTAAATCGAGCCGATCGAATGGAGGGTAACGCCCGACATCAGTCACACCATTAATTGATTCTATAGTGCCCCAGAAGATTGATACGTTATTATCTATCTGGGGGTAGTTTGCAACTACGTTAGCTTGAATTTCTTCAATGATGGAGAAATCATTTTCTTGTGGCGTTCCACTAAGAATTATCCCCATATCAATGTCGCTTGCCACCTCACTAAATCCACCTCTAGCAAGGCTACCCATTAGATATACCGACATACATCTATTGCCAAGCATTTCCCGTGCTGAAATCGTTATATCATTGATTAAGGATTTAATTTCTTGATTATCCGTTTTCACTACTTACCTTCCTAAATAATATAACATTCTTAATAACAGGCCGGCTCGTTTTATCGCCGGCCTAACTTTCAATCAATCTATCATAACTCTATAAAAAACAAAGCATATTAACCTTGTTTTTTATTTCACCATCATATGAAAACGAGCTATAACTTCCGACAAAACAAGCCATTTCCATACTAAAACCACATTCAAACTTAATAAACTGTATAGATATACAGAAAGAAGGAAGTAAAGATGGCAAGCAAGTTTTTAGACGAAATCCGACGACAAATGCGAATGCGAGGCTACAGTCTCAAAACAGAAAAAGCATACTTGTATTGGATAAAATACTTCATTCATTTCCACAAACTAAGGCACCCAAGAGACATGAGGCAAATATCAGTTGGTTAAACTAAGTGACGAAGGAACAAAAACTAACTGTTATTTGTCCTTTTGAGTCTCTTGTTAGGTCTTTGTCGCCAACAAAACCCCGCAAGTTGCTAAAAAACCGCCAGAAAGCTTATTAAGTAATTTCTTGGCTTTCTGCCCTTGAAATACAAAGCTACTCTTCGACGCCATACAAGCATAAATGCTTAATACACCGCCCACAGAAAGTGTTGAAATGGCAAATATCATCACTACATCGGATATAGAAACTGATTGTAAATCAATAAATGCGGGAAAGAAGCCCATGTAAAACAATATTGCTTTAGGATTGGCTAAGGTCATTAACATACCTACAATCACATTTGAGGTTTTTACTCCTTTATCAGGAGTGGGTGCCGATGTTTCACAAACATTGGAAGTCCAAGTGATATAAGCCAACCAAAAGAGATAAGTAATCCCTACATATTTTATTACTGTGGAAAATTCACCCATCATACTTGCAACCGCAGATAAACCTGACAAAGCCAGAGAAATAAATATGTAATCGGCAAGTAACACTCCTATCACGACTAACAAACCTTGTTTCCAGCCATAAGTCAAAGACCTAGACACAACGGCTAAGACACTTGGCCCTGGAATGGCAGCAGATAGAAGCATCGCTAAAAATAACGATATCCCTGATGTTATCGACATAATCTTTCCTTAGATATAACGCTTTGCTCGACTATTTTTCTAATTGGTAAGAAACATAACTCTGTATCTAATGATGAAGGGAACTGCTCAGAGCTTGCCAATTTAGAGTCGACAACTCGGATTCTAACTTTAATCGCATGCATCACTGATTGATATATTTGATGGGGCCCGACAGCCATGTCCAATTTCCTTTTACCACACATTTAATCAAAGCCAGAGTATCACTTTTTCATATATTTATCAGAAAGTTAAAGAAGAACGGCCAAAAAACCATCATAAAAGAATATAAACACTTGTGGAAAGGGGAAATCGCGACAAAACTGGATACAAACACAGGGTACGTGTAGACAATATACACAAAATAAAACAAAGCCCGAGACTATAAATAGGCTCGGGCTTTGTTAGTAATCTTTTGCAATTCGTTTTGTGCTACTAAACTTTTTGTCTAGTTGATGGCGTACGCTTCGCTGATGGATTGCCACGACCTTTCGGTGCTTGATTACCACGACCTTTCGGTGCTTGATTACCACGACCTTTCGGTGCTTGATCGCTACGACCTTTCGGTGCTTGATCGCTACGACCTTTCGGCGCTTGGTTGCTACGACCTTTCGGGGTGCTTACTCGCTCTTCATGGCGTTTCACCGCGCGACGGATCTTTTGACTACGAGAACGCTCACGTTGGCGAGAAGTACTTTCCTTCGACTCATCCAGCATAGTTTGCTTCTCAGGGCGAAGTTCTACCAACTCACGTAGGTAGTTCACTTCCTTAAGATCCAGCTCAACCCATCCACCACGTGGCAGTTTTTTATCGAGATAGATATCGCCATAGCGAACACGCTTCAAACGGCTTACCGTGGTATCTTGTGATTCCCACAGACGACGAACTTCTCGGTTACGGCCTTCGTTGATCGCAACGTAGAAGGTGTGGTTCATCCCTTCTCCGCCCGCGTAAACAACGTCTTCAAAACGAGCCATACCGTCTTCAAGTTCAACGCCTTTTACAACGTTCTTAACTTTCTGCTCATTCACTTCGCCGAAAACACGTACCAAATATTCACGCTCAACTTGACGGCTTGGGTGCATCAAACGGTTCGCCAATTCACCATCAGTTGTAAACAGAAGAAGACCAGAAGTATTGGCATCAAGACGACCAACAGAAACCCAGCGTGACCCACGAATCTTAGGCAAGCGATCAAAAACAGTACGGCGACCTTCAGGGTCATTACGAGTACAGAGCTCTCCTTCCGGTTTGTAGTAAGCCAATACACGGCATACCATATCTTCGGAAGTTTTGGTCGCAACCTGATGACCATCAAGACGCACAGTCGCGTTCTCATCTTCTAGGCGCTCGCCCAACTTAGCAACCACACCGTTAACACTGACACGGCCAGATTTGATCAGGGTTTCTAGCTCTCTACGTGAACCATAACCGGCACGGGCTAGAACCTTCTGTAACTTTTCGCTCATTTGACTACCTAATAGTTGTCGTCTTCACAGACGTCGAATAGAATTGCGACCTTAATATCGCGGGCGCACATTATGCCAAACTAATGACAAAAAATCATCCGATTTATTCAAACGGAGTTGTATCTCCAGCGCCTGCACGTGCCACAACTGGCTCGCCTTCACTGAAGTCGATGACCGTCGTCGGCTGCTCTCCTAGATAACCACCATTTAAAATACAATCGACTGCATGTTCTAATTGGTCGCGGATATCTTCTGGATCAGATTCCGTATGCGCATTACCCGGCAAGATCAACGACGTTGACATCAAAGGCTCACCCATCGCTTCCAATAAATCTAAAGCAATTTGGTTGTCTGGCACACGAATACCTATGGTCTTACGCTTAGCATTCATCAAGCGGCGCGGCACCTCTTTGGTCCCTTTAAAGATAAAAGTGTATGGCCCAGGAGTATGGCTTTTCAACAAACGAAACGCTGAGTTTTCAACGCGTGCGTACAACGAAAGCTCAGATAAATCGCGACACATCAAAGTAAAGTTATGTTTGTCATCTAATCGGCGGATCTTACAAATTCGCTCTAACGCCTGTTTATTTTCTAGCTGACAACCTAGCGCATACCCAGAGTCGGTTGGGTACACAATAACGCCGCCATTACGCACAATAGCCACGGCTTGAGTAATCAAACGCGCCTGCGGGTTTTCTGGGTGGACATAAAAAAACTGACTCATTGTTTGTTCCTCATTGTCGAGTCATTGACTCTTATTGCTCAAATGCAATCTAATTGTTCTAACTCGCTGTAACACACAAGTCGTTCTAATATAGACTAAAATACGCGACGTTCAGATCATCGGTGTTTATGCTTGGATCGAAAGCGGAATACCGCATGTATTACGATTCGCGAGTAGTCTTCTCAATATCGCGAGTAGTATTATCAATATTAGGCCACCCTTGCCAAACTGGCTCTACGCCAGACGGCAACCAAAGGTTTCTGCCAAGTTCCATCCAAGGAGAAGGATAATGGAAGTCGCTCCCTTGAGAGGCTAATAGCTTGTATTGTATAGCATAGTCGGCCAAATTGCGTCTTTCTTGCTGCGCCTGTTGAGGCTGGGCGACTTCCATCGCGTCCCCACCCACTTCAGCAAACGCACCGATTAGACGTTTCGTCCACTTAGCGGTCAGCTGATAGCGCGCAGGATGAGCTAACACCGCTCTGCCGCCAGCGGCATGAATGGCATTAACCGCTTCTTCCATTGAGCACCAGCTAGGCGGAACATAACCTGGGTTATTACGGGTGAGGTATCTTTTAAACACCTGCTGCATATTTTTAGCATGGCCTGCATCAACCAACCATTTTGCGAAATGGGCACGAGTGATCGAAGCTTCGCCAGCGATCTGTTGTACCTTTTCCAATACACCTTCTTCATTGGTCGCTTTTTGCAGACGGGACGCCATCAACGCCGCACGCTCAGCTCGACGCTGTTTTTGTTGCTCAATCAGCTTGCTCAGCTCATCGTTGGCTGGCTCAACATTCAACCCGACAATATGAATGTCTTTATTTTGCCATACCGTCGATATCTCGATGCCATTAAGCAGGGTAATAGGAAGCTGTTGCTGCTCTATGTACTGATGAGCGGGAGCAAGCCCTTCTATCGTATCGTGATCAGTGATCGCTAATACTTCTACGCCAAACGACAATGCTCGATCAATCAGCGCTTGTGGAGAAAGCCGGCCATCGGACGCCGTGGTATGGCTGTGTAAATCAATTTTCATATTTTAACTATTTTAGGTTGACTTTCATCTTCCGTACTAGTTAACTAGTACGAAATAAGAGAACGTAATTTCAAGGCCTCACATGTTACAAGCTTTTGCCACATTTTCGAACGTTAAACTTGCAACACTAGCTACAAATGTAGTTGGGTGGCGCATGTGGCAACGTTGTTGGCGGGCCTGTGAGCATTTCTAGAAATTCAGAAATATTCCATTAAGCCCGCTCTCACCAGCGGGCTTTTTCATTTTTACCATTATATTCGCCCAGAAGTACCAACGCCTTGAGCAAACAGACTCAATTAGTCAACTGCTCACCCAATTTGCTGCTTTACCAATTGGGGAACAATAAAGAATATGCCATGATGTTCAGCGACTTATTGGCTCAAACGCATTTAAAAAGGAGGTCTTGTGAATCAGGCCATTACCATTAAAAAAAGTGGCAGTATCGAAGTAAGCGACACGCCAGTTCGCTACTCACAAGATCCCACTCAGTTATTCCACACTCTATGTGGAAAAAAGAACAACAGTTTACTGCTTGAATCAGCTGAGATTGACTCTAAACAAAACCTGCAGAGCTTGCTGTTAGTTGATGCGGCAGTACGTATAGAGTGTCGCGGCCAGCAGATCGTATTTGAGGCACTGAGTGATAACGGCCAAAGATTAGTCGACGTATTAGTCCACAATATTAGCAACGATGCATCGTTTAGTGTTAAAGGCCCGACACTAACCCTAAGATTTAACGAACCCGATTGTGGCCTCGATGAAGACTCACGTCTACAGCAAGCGTCATCCTTTGATGCTTTACGCCTAGTTCAGCACAGTTTCGATCTTAGCGATCACAATAAACATGCTTTGTTTCTCGGTGGTCTGTTTGCCTACGACTTAGTAGCGAACTTCGAATCTATCGGAGAGGTCACTGCGGAAAATAGCTGTCCTGACTACGTCTTTTATGTGGCAGAAAGCTTGCTGGTCATCGACCACCAAACACAATCGAGCCACATCCAGACTAGTTTGTTTGAGCCCACGCAGACGATCCGTGAACAAATATTCGCCCGCACTGCCGAGCTGGCTGCTCAATGCGATACGCCTACCGATTTACCCACCCCGGAACGATTAAATAACGTTCCTGTCTCGGTGGATATCTCTGATAGCGAGTTTTGCCAGTCGGTGACTACGTTGAAGCAGTACGTTGTACAAGGAGACATATTCCAAGTCGTGCCATCGCGCAAATTCACATTAGCCTGCCCATCTCCGCTTTCTGCATACAAAAAGCTCAAGGTTCAGAACCCGAGTCCTTACATGTTTTATATGCAGGATCGTTTGTTCACGCTATTTGGCGCTTCGCCTGAAAGTGCTCTCAAATATGAAACCTCGACCAATCAAGTGGAGATCTACCCCATCGCAGGCACGCGAGCGCGCGGGAAAACCTCAGATGGCCAAATTGATCTCGATTTAGACGGGCGTATCGAGCTAGAGCTGAGACTCGACAAAAAAGAAAATGCCGAACATATGATGTTGGTGGATCTTGCACGCAACGATGTGGCAAGAATTTCTCAGCCCGGCACCCGTCACTTGGCCGATTTACTTAAAGTTGCTCGCTACAGCCACGTAATGCATTTGGTTTCTCGCGTCGTCGGCCAGTTAAGGAGTGATCTCGATGCTCTACACGCCTATCAAGCCAGTATGAATATGGGCACGTTAACGGGCGCACCAAAAATTCGAGCGATGCAGCTTATCCGTCAGACAGAAAAAACGCGTCGAGGCAGCTATGGTGGCGCAGTTGGGTATCTGACGGGTGAAGGCTCACTTGATACCTGTATCGTCATCCGCTCTGCCTATGTAGAAAATGGCATTGCACAAGTTCAAGCTGGCGCTGGCGTCGTGTTGGACTCCGAGCCGCAAGCCGAGGCAGATGAAACCCGTGCCAAAGCGCAAGCGGTTATTTCCGCCATTCAATCGGCCCATATGGAGTAACAATTATGGCAAACATGATTTTTATCGACAACTTCGACTCATTTACCTACAACTTGGTTGATCAGTTCCGCACTCTAGGTCATCAAGTAACCATTTATCGAAATAGTGTCGAGGCCGATGTCATTGAAGAAGCAGCATCTCAACTGCCGAACCCAGTTCTGGTGCTTTCACCGGGGCCAGGAAAGCCTTCCGATGCAGGCTGTATGCCTGAAGTGATCCAGCATTTGAAAGGAAAAGTGCCAATGATCGGTATCTGCCTTGGTCATCAAGCCATTATCGAATCCTATGGCGGCGTGGTTGAAGGCGCTGGCGACATAGTCCATGGCAAAGTTTCTATGATGTCTCCGCAAGCACACCCTGTATACGATAAATTACCTCAGCCTATGGCTATCGCAAGATATCATTCGCTGGTCGCAACACAAGTTCCCGACAGCTTAACCGTCACCGCGATCGCCGATGGTCTCGTAATGTCAGTGGCCCATGAGCAAGATAAAGTGTGCGGCTTTCAATTCCATCCCGAGTCCATCATGACCACACACGGTGCGACGCTACTATCAAACGCAATTAACTGGGCGCTAGCCGAACAAGAACCACTGAGCGCATAGAATCGTAGAATTTGGAGAGAAGAAGATGGAAGCAATCATTAGCAAGTTATATCAAGGACAAGCGCTATCTGAGCAAGAAAGTGAGCAACTGTTCGGCTGTATTATCCGTGGTGAACTCGATGAGGTTCCAATGGCAGCGGCGCTCATCGCATTAAAAATGAAAGGTGAAACGCCAGATGAAATCGCTGGCGCGGCAAAAGCGTTGGTCGCCAACGCCACCCCTTTCCCAAGCCCTAGCTATGATTTTGCCGATATCGTCGGTACGGGCGGAGATGGGCACAACACCATCAACATTTCTACCACAGCTGCATTTGTCGCCGCGGCTTGCGGCCTGAAAATCGCCAAACATGGTAATCGCAGTGTCTCAAGTAAGTCTGGCTCCTCCGATTTGCTGGCCTCATTCGGTATCGATCTTGCGATGAGCCCTGAAAACACTCGTCAAGCTGTAGATGAACTTGGTGTAGCATTTTTGTTTGCACCTCAATACCACAGCGGTTTTCGACACGCGATGCCAGTTCGTCAAGCGCTCAAAACCCGCACCATCTTTAATATTCTTGGCCCGCTTATCAATCCAGCGCAACCTAATATCCAGTTAATGGGTGTCTATAGCCCCGAGCTCGTCAGCCCAATAGCAAAGACCTTGCTGCAAATGAATAAGAAGCGCGCCGCGGTCGTCCACGGTAGTGGCCTTGATGAAGTCGCCATTCATGGTGAAACCACAGTGGCTGAAATCAAAGATGGTCAAATATACGAATATACATTAACTCCAGAAGACTTTGGCCTAGAACGCCACCCTTTGAAAGCGATTGAAGGCGGTCTACCAGAAGAAAACCGCGCCATCATTACCGATATCTTAACGGGCAAGGGAACACCTGCCCAAGTGGGTGCGGTCGCGGTCAATGTTGCTCTGTTAATGCGTTTGTTCGGCCATGAAGATCTCAAACAAAACACTCAAGCAGCAATTGAAACGATGAATTCTGGTAAAGCTTTTGAGCTTGTCCAACAGCTGGCAACACGAGGTTAACCATGACTCAGCTTTCTGAACACGTATCGATTAAAGACACGGAAATGGCCGAAGTACTGGCCAATATAATCAAAGATAAGCGCATTTGGGTGCAAAATAGACAAAACACTCAACCTTTGGAGAGTTTCCAATCTGAGTTAAGCCGCTCAGATCGCGATTTTTATCACGCACTATCTCAGCCGAATCAAACTGCTTTCTTGCTGGAATGCAAAAAAGCATCCCCTTCAAAAGGCTTGATTCGTAAAGAGTTTAATTTGGATTATATCGCAGGCGTTTACAGTCGCCATGCCAGTGCTATCTCAGTGCTAACCGATGAAAAGTACTTCCAAGGCGACTTTGAGTTTTTACCTCAAGTTAGGAAAATCGCGACCCAGCCTATTCTGTGCAAAGATTTTGTTATTGATAGCTACCAAGTTTACCTCGCACGACACTACGGCGCCGACGCGATTTTGCTGATGCTATCGGTATTGAGTGATGAGGAATATCGAGGCATCGCCCAAATCGCGCACGAGCTAGGTATGGGCGTTTTAACTGAGATCAGTAATGAACAGGAACTGCAACGAGCGGTTGACTTAAAAGCCAAAGTCATTGGTATCAACAATCGCAACTTACGCGACTTATCGACTGATTTAAATCGAACCGAGACGCTAGCTCCAAAAGTAAGGCAGCAAGCACCCGATGCCATCATCATCTCGGAATCTGGTATCTACACGCATCAGCAAGTCAAACAGCTTATCCCCTGCGCAGACGGCTTTTTAGTGGGCAGTGCACTCATGGCTGAAGATGATCTTGAGTTAGCAGTACGAAAACTGACATTGGGGCACAATAAGGTGTGCGGTTTAACTCGCCCTGAAGATGCCCAAAACGCGTTTCAAGCCGGTGCAGTATTTGGTGGGTTAATTTTTGCTGAGAAGTCGAAACGCTACATCACAGAAGAAACTGCAAGCACGATAATGCAATCTGCCCCACTCGGCTATGTGGGAGTATTTCAAAACCAGAGCATTGAACAGGTTGCGGGAGTTGCAAATCGATTGCAACTGAGCGCTATTCAGCTCCATGGCCACGAAGATCTATCATACATAGAAAAGGTGCGCAGTCAGTTAGACGCTCATATTGAAATTTGGAAAGCTTATCCTGTCGAGTCTTCCCTGCCTTCACTCGTCGAAACCCATGTCGACCGCCACCTACTTGATGCTAAGGTAGGCCAACAGCTTGGTGGAACAGGCCAGAGCTTTGATTGGTCACTATTAGAAAATGAGGCACTGACCAACAAGCAGAGCATCATGTTGGCTGGAGGGTTAGCACCACACAATGTACATGAGGCAGCACAACTTGGCTGCATCGGCCTCGATTTTAATTCCGGAGTGGAAAGTGCCCCGGGTCAAAAAGATTTAGCTAAGCTGCTGCAAGTATTTGCGGCACTGAGAGACTACTAAGGATTCTATATATTATGTCAAAGTTAGACGCTTATTTCGGTGAATTTGGTGGCCAGTTCGTACCTCAAATTCTTGTCCCTGCTCTTGATCAACTAGAGCAAGCTTTTATCGATGCCCAAGACGACCCAGATTTTCAGGCCGAGTTTATGGGGCTGCTACAAGAGTACGCAGGCCGCCCAACCGCTCTAACTCTCACCCGCAATATCGCGAAAGGCACTAAGACAAAAATCTACCTTAAGCGCGAAGATCTGCTGCATGGCGGCGCTCACAAAACCAACCAAGTGCTTGGTCAAGCATTGCTGGCCAAACGCATGGGAAAAAACGAAATCATTGCCGAAACAGGCGCTGGCCAACATGGGGTAGCAACGGCCCTTGCCTGCGCTCTATTAGGGCTGAAGTGTCGAGTTTATATGGGTGCGAAAGATGTAGAACGCCAAAGCCCGAACGTATTTCGTATGAAGTTAATGGGCGCTGAAGTTATTCCCGTTCACTCCGGCTCCGCCACACTGAAAGATGCTTGTAATGAAGCACTACGCGACTGGTCTGGTAGCTATGAAAGCGCCCACTACTTGCTTGGCACCGCTGCGGGTCCACACCCTTTCCCAACTATTGTACGTGAGTTCCAACGTATGATTGGTGAGGAAACCAAACACCAAATTTTGGCTCGAGAAGGCCGCTTGCCAGATGCGGTAATCGCCTGCGTTGGTGGCGGTTCTAACGCCATTGGCATGTTCGCAGACTTTATTGAAGAAAAATCAGTAAGGTTGATTGGCGTAGAACCCGGCGGAAAAGGGATCGATACTCCAATGCACGGTGCGCCATTGAAGCACGGGACGACAGGGATATTTTTTGGCATGAAAGCGCCATTAATGCAAGATGAGCACGGACAAATTGAAGAGTCGTATTCCGTTTCTGCGGGGCTAGACTTTCCATCCGTTGGCCCTCAGCATGCACACCTGAACGCAACTGGCCGCGCCGAATATTGCAACGTCACCGACGATGAAGCGCTTGATGCCTTCCAAGCGTTAGCGCGCAACGAAGGAATCATTCCTGCGTTAGAGTCTTCCCACGCCCTTGCTCATGCTTTGCGTTTGGCCCATGAAGAACCTGAAAAAGAGCAATTATTGGTGGTAAACCTATCTGGTCGAGGTGATAAAGATATTTTCACTGTGCACAAACTTTTAGAAGAAAAAGGATGCCTATAATGGATCGCTACCAAACGCTATTTCATTGCCTAGCTGAAAAGAACCAAGGCGCTTTTGTCCCTTTTGTTACCATCGGCGACCCTAGCCCAGCTCAGTCACTCGAGATCATGTCTACTCTAGTTGAATCTGGCGCAGATGCATTAGAATTAGGCATACCGTTTTCCGATCCACTTGCCGATGGCCCAACGATTCAAGGCGCCAATATCCGCGCTTTGGACGCTGGAACGACGCCAACGATATGCTTCGAATTAATCAGCCAAATCCGCCAACGCTACCCTGATTTACCGATTGGCTTACTCGTTTACGCCAATCTTGTGTACGCCAACGGCATCGGCAATTTTTACCAACGCTGCGCCAAATCGGGCGTGGACTCCGTGCTGATCGCCGATGTACCCACCAATGAAAGCAAAGAGTTTAATCAGGCGGCAAAAGAGCACAATGTACACTCTATCTTTATCGCACCGCCATCTGCCAGCGATGAAGCGCTGGCAACGGTCGCGAAATTGAGCGAGGGATACACCTACCTATTATCACGGGCGGGAGTGACGGGCGCAGAAACCAAAGCCAACATGCCGATTCAAGACCTGCTCAACAAACTCAAACAATACAATGCACCACCAGCCTTGCTAGGGTTTGGCATCTCAGAGCCCGAGCAAGTTAAGCAAGCGCTTGCTTCTGGCGCCGCGGGTGCTATTTCCGGTTCGGCTGTTGTCAAAATCATTGAACAAAACTTAACGTCTCCAGAGACCATGCGCGAGAAGCTTTCACAATTCACCTCCGCAATGAAGCAAGCGACATTGCGCTAAGCACCTCTCCTACGGCTCTCACTCGATAAGGCCTAAATCCTGTTGAGTGGGAGCTTTATGCTTCATTTTACTTACCTACTCCCTCGGCTACAAAATCATTTCATCGGTGCTAAAACTGTCATTTTTATCATTAAAATGTTAGATTGCTCTCTCTCAACGCAACATTTCTCAATCCATATAATCATTTTATAATAAGATCAAAACCATGTTTAACTTGCCTAAAACGTCCGACTCACTTTGCAATGAATTTATCCATACCGATTGCAAAGAGGAACTCTTCACTCTACTTGACCAATACGTACAAAAGCATGGGGCATCAATTTTTACAACGGTACTTAACGCTCGACGAAAACAAATAATTCAGAGTGCCCCCCACTACGAGTCGTGTAACTTAGCCACTATTTTCTCACATGAAAACTATAGAGAATTAGCAAAACAACCGATCTCCCACGCTCCTGAGATCTACTCTGTAATTGAATCTTTATCTTTAAAATATTCCCCTCATTGGCTCGAGTTTTGGTGCGAATTCAGCATTTACTCTCTCAAAGAAAAGTATAAAACACCGACACATTGCTCCCCGATGAAATTAACAGTTGATAATGATCATGCCTATCAATCTGAAATAGTTGGACATATAGAGAACGACAAGCGATTATTTAGCACCCTACATCATACTTCTGCGATGACATTAAGTGATGCTATTAGCCTAATTAATCTAGATGTATTTGTTCGACAAAAGCAATGGTATGAAATGCTGATATGTATGGAACTGTCACAGTCAGGAGAACATTTTATCCTTAGCACCTGTACGGAAGATAGCGAATATCCGATTTTAGTTTCATCTGCACTCATTCAAAGTTGGGAAAAAAGACATAATTGGCTGAGCTACCAAAGTTTTTTCCAAAATTCACAATGGAAACTAAATTTATCTAATGACGGACTCGACATACTAAACAACTCCGAGCTCTTTTCTCCTCCCCTTAACATGAAATACAAAAGTGTTTTACATTTTGAACAAGACTTTCAAAAAAAATTAAATAACACCAGCCACCTATGTGAAGTCCTTCGTTTAACAGTGAGCGGTTCTATTAGACAGAGGGTATATTTTCTGTACCTAGCTCAAAAAAGATTAATGGCAGAACTTGTACAGATGGGTTATAAGTTCAGCCTAACCATCATTGAGCAGCCATTAATGCTAAGGTTCTACTCTAGATTACAGACCAAAGGTTATTTCAATACCAGCTACCAATATATAAATGGGGCAAGCCAAGCAACTCATAAGGGAGTCTGGAATACGTCATGCCTATCTAAAGAGTTTGAGAGCATTCGTTTCTCTCAGTATAAGAGTCTAGTTAGCTTAAGTAAAAACATTGAACAACAAGAGACAGTTCATGTATAATTTACTTACTGAATCGAGCTCCCTTCCAAAAGCTACAATTCTGTTAATAAGTGCAGCCATTGTATTTGTTTGGCTAAATTACTATATATACAGTGTGAAGATTGTAACAAAAAAAGCATTTCTTCCCCATCAAATAACCTACATTATTTATTCTTGCTTTATAGTAACGTGGATCCTTTCTAACCTCTATTTTCAAGTTCCACTTTTGGTTGCATGGGGAGAGCAAACCGCGATCAACATGGCTAGATTTGCTAACTTAGTATCTGGCTTCGCATTCGGTTCAGCCTTTTTATTTTCCTGTCAGCTTGTTGCTACCCAAAAGAAAAAAACAGTAGCCAACTGGCAGAAAGTTGTATTATTTATATTCATCGCCTACACAATATATGTAAACCTTATAACAAACCTTACAATACGTAATGTCACAATAATTTCACCTGGTGACTTCTACATTCAATTTGGCTCCGCCACACCATTCTTCTTTAACGCTTTACTACTTTTGTTTGTATTAACACTCTACAACTTTACCAATAAGCGTGGGGAAAATATAAAAGTCAACTTAGCCAAAAACAGTTATATGGTTACAGGCATGCTAATTTTCATGCTTTCTACCGCAGCAATTCACCTCGCCATGACGTTTTTCTTCGATGATTTTTCTCTTGCGTGGCTCCCTCCCGCGCTTTCTATCAGCGAATTGCTATTTGTCGGCTATGCATTAGTTACATCTCGTTTCTACAGCTCGAGGTATATTGTCTACAAACTGGTTATGATTCTAATAACAGCGATATCATTCGCGCTATTATTTAGTCCGTTAACCACTCTTGTACACAACTACTATCAATGGGCAGTAATAGTCTCACTCTTTGTTATCGTAGAATCGAGCCGCGGCTATATTACTGCAGTCATCAAAAGGCTCAGCGCTCTAATTGTTTATCGCACTAATTTCGCTCCCGTCGAACAAATCCTCGCATTAGAAAAGGAATTCCGCGCTTCGACGATAACAGGCATTGAGAAGCTTTCCCACCTTCTCAAGCTGCCCGAAGACCGAGTTCAGTTGGTAAGTAATGGCGCAGAGAATTCACCATATCTCGACTACTTTTCACACCCGAACGCAATACTAGTGATTGACGAATTGGAAAGTGCACTATACGACACTCAAGCCAATTCTCAGGGACATTTGCTCTCCCTAAACGAACAAATGCGCTCGGAGAACACGGCTTTAGTTATGCCTTTATTCGATAGAAACCGAAACCTATCTCATCTACTGGTATCCCCGCATAAAATTGATGGGACACTATTTTCTAGTGAAGAAGTGCGTGCGCTGCAAAACTTAATATCTAAAGTACAAGGTTACATCAACGCAGACAGAAAAGTTTCAGAAGCCCAAGCGCTCGCCAACTCCATTGCCCATGAGATGAGAAATCCACTCGCTCAAGCCCAACTTCAATTTGAAGGACTTAGAGGCTTAGTAAATCGAGATGCATCTGTCCGAGAAATGCTATACGAAATAAACAAAGGCAGCGCTGCGATAGAGCGAGGTAGGCAGTTAATTGACATGATCTTAAGTGAGGTAAACGACTCTTCGCTTGCTAAAGAGTCCGCATCGCCGTGTTCAATTATGACGGCGATTGAACACTCTTTAAATCGCTACGGTTTTGAAAACGACCACTACAGATCTCGAATACATATTTCGAACGAGCAAGAGTTTGTAGCTAAAATTAACGATACCTTATTCAACTTCGTATTATTTAACTTACTTAGAAATTCGCTCTACTATTTTGATTCTTACCCCGATTGCGAAATCCATATTTCGACTGAGCAACACCACCATGAAAATTGTGTCGTGTTCCACGATACAGGCCCAGGTATTGATCCTCAGATACGCGCTAAGATTTTCGATGATTTCTTTTCTTACAGTAAAAATGGCGGCAGCGGGTTAGGACTCGGCTATTGCCAGCGTGTGATGCACGCGTTTGGCGGTCGCATCTCATGTGAATCTAAAGTCGGCGTGTTTACCGAGTTTCGTCTTTACTTTCCGTCGGTGTCTCCTAGCACGGTGAGCAGTGATGAGAAGCAAACGATCGAGCCGGTGGAAAGCCATATAGCAGCACCGGAAAGCATATCGTCACAGCCTGCACGCCCGCCAAGCCAGCTCAATTATGCTGAGAAAGTCATCTTAGTCGTCGATGATAAAGAAGTGCAGAGAGCGTTGGTGAAAATCTACCTTGACCAAATTGGTGTAAAAGTCATATTAGCCAATAATGGATCTGCCGCCGTGGATATTTTCCGCGCCAACCGAATTGATCTGGTATTGATGGACATTCAAATGCCCAAAATGGATGGTTTCGAAGCCAGTCGCTTGATCAGAGAAATATCGCCAACCGTACCAATCGCCGCTTTAACAGGTGAGTCGGGTGCCAAAGAGCGAGAAAAAATTGATCAGCTCATGGATGCACGCTTAGATAAACCCACATCAAAAGAAGCGTTGATCAATGTGATCAATGCCCTTCTCCGCCCAAGTAAAACACAGCCTTCTAAAAACAAGAGCGCGGCACCGATTATGCATAATTGACCCTGTGTATTAGGCGACAAAATGTTGTCTATCAGCAATGGAAGGAGTCAGGATCATGGAGATTCACCGCCACACTTATTATGGTCTTATCCATCATGGAATTAAATCCTTGCTCGTTGAGCGAATCGGACATTTTACGGAAATGGAATACCATCAATATCTTAGCGTCATAACAGGTAAATCGAGCTGTTTCTCAATGAGCGATGATGAACTGAGAAACACGGTAGATAACCTGCGTCAAGAAGGCTACTTAGAAGATATTAAAGGTTTAATTCCCAAAGCCGATTTAATGTCTCTAGAACGTTAAACCATTCACCTGTCATAGAAAAAGAGTCAACTTGATCACTACGCAGCTTAGGCCCCCCGTTTACGCAGACGTAGTACATACAAGATGCAAAAAAACAGAAAAAGACTTTTAGGCTATGACGGGTGTTTTGTATTGGCTCGGTTTTCGTTAAACTACTCATTATCGCTAACTTGATGTACAGCAAAGCAATGAAACAAATTTTAGACTTTATTCCACTGATCATTTTCTTCGTCTTATACAAGATGTTCGACATCTACGTCGCAACGGGCGCACTGATTGCTGCCACAGCAGTACAGGTTTGCCTAACCTATGTCCTTTATAAGAAAGTCGAAAAGATGCAACTCATCACTTTTTTGATGGTGGCTGTTTTTGGCGGAATGACACTCTTTTTGCACAACGACAACTTCATTAAATGGAAAGTGACGATCGTCTACGCGTTATTCGCCGTTTTCTTGACCGTCACTCATTTGATTGGAAAGTCGGCCATCAAAAGCATGCTCGGCAAAGAGCTCACCTTACCTGACCATGTTTGGTCTCGTATTAACTGGGCGTGGGTGACCTTTTTTGTCGTTTGCGCCGTAGTGAATATCTACGTTGCGTATCACCTCTCTTTAGATGTTTGGGTTAACTTTAAGGTGTTCGGGCTTTTAGGAGCCACATTTGCCTTTACGTTGCTAACAGGGGTATATATTTATAAATACCTGCCTAAAAGCAGCCAATCCGAGTAACAAAAACCATTTTTTATGTGTGAGCCCAGTGAGTTACGCCTTGCTAGGCTCACCTTTGGGTATCAAATTATGAGTCAGAAAAACCATGCCCCACGCGGGCAGATGTTATTAAGAACACTTGCCATGCCAGCCGACACCAACGCCAATGGTGATATTTTTGGCGGTTGGATCATGTCCCAACTCGATTTAGCTGGGGGGATCTTAGCGAAAGAAATTTCTCGTGGCCGCATTGTAACGGTATCCGTTTCCAGTATTACCTTTGAAAAACCCGTTAAAGTGGGCGACGTTGTCTGCTGTTACGGTGAATGCACTCGAATTGGACGTACGTCTATGTCTATTGACCTTGAAGTGTGGGTTAAGCCAGTGCGCGAAGGTCACGTAGAAGAGCGTTATGAAGTCTGTCGAGCGACATTTAACTACGTCGCTATTGATGAAAATGGCAAACCTAAGCCTGTGATTCAGTAATATGACACAAACTTGTTTCTGATATACAAGGTTTCTGATATACAACGTGTCTGAATATACAAAGTTATGCTAGCTTCTACTGCAACTATCAGGCTAGTAATCACTTGATATCATCCACTTTTCAATTGCCAAACATTTTCAATTGCCAAACAAAGGGAGCTCAACGTTATGTGGTACGTCATTTTCTCAACTGATGTAGAAGATTCGCTTGAAAAAAGAATGAGTGTTCGTCCTCAACACCTAGAACGTTTAGAAAAGCTACAGCAACAAGGAAGACTACTCACAGCCGGCCCGATGCCCGCTATCGATTCAGAAAACCCAGCAGAAGCGGGCTTTACTGGCTCTACCGTTATTGCTCAGTTTGATTCTTTAGTTGATGCGCAAGCATGGGCTGACACAGACCCATACGTAGCAGCAGGCGTCTACGCGAAAGTGATCGTTAAGCCATACAAGAAAGTATTTTAGTATGAAAAAACTCGTCTTTATTTTCGTTGTTGTTGCGTCACTGCTATCATTAACGAGCTGCGCGTCTTCGGATACTGAGCAGCAGCAACGACGTTTAGAGCTTATCGCCAGCAACAGAGCGAGCGTACTGAGCTCAGAGCTCCCGATTGAATACGGCCCGCTTACCATTATGCAAGCAAAAGCTGTGGGGTCTACTATCCAGATCTCTATGGTCTACAACCCTGATGCCAAAGGGGCGAAGCCATTCCAAGAGATTCAAAAAGACACCGTCAATAGCTACTGTGTGAATCCGGATATCGAACGCAACCTCAAAGTAGGAATTAGCTACCGAGTCCAGATGCGTAACAGTCGAGGGCAGCTTGTCGTTGACCAAATGATCAACCAAGACACTTGCCAAGCTCCAATCAAAAAGTAAACGGCTAATATGATAGGCTGCGCTTTCTCTCGACAAGCGCAGCCTCTTTTCACCGTATCTAGCATACCGACATCGAATACTAAATTCACTGGCTGACAATTTTCAGTGCAACTAAATGTTCAATGCAGCTAAATATTCAGTACAGCTAAATGTTCAATGTGACTAAATGTTCAGTGCAACGAACGGATGACGGACACGCAGCGACTAAAATCCTCACTTTCCTGAAACTAGCGAAACTATGCTCACACTTCCCCAGATTGCAATTCAGATTGAGAAAGAATTCAAGATACATTGCCGATGTCACAAGTTTATTTTTTAATCTGACTTTTTTTACATGGCGAATCCTTGCATAAAATGTTCGCCTGACAGTTAACTGTTGTTTTCCTTTCAATTTCATTTCCCAACTCAAATAGAGCTGCAAAAAAAGCGAATTCCCCAGCCTTGACTACTCTATAACACAATCCTATGTTTTGATAACCACGTCACAACACGGAACGAAATGATGAAAAGAGCCAGCTCTACTTATCGCCTACAGCTAATCAAAGAAATTGCGTCGAAAACTCAGCAACCTCATGATCCTATGGCAAATTATATCCATAACCTTTTAACCGATGAGCCAGAGAGGGAAAGAAATGCTGAATTGAACCACCGCTTTAGCGGCAGCCATTTTGATGAACATGCTGGAGGGTGGATAAGTGATGTATGGGGCCTAAAATAATGTCTGTTGCGGATCCGAGTCATCCTTATACTGGCTGACATTCGCTTTCTTTTTTGCCATTTTACGACGATAGCGCTGGCGGCAAAGGTTTATCACGTGTAACTGCTCCGTTGGCGTCATTTGTAACCAAGTGAAGCGTTCTTCTCGCTTACGCATGCATCCGTTGCAATACCCTTTATCATCAACAGTGCACACCCCAATACAGGGGCTAGGTACGACGAAAAACTCTAACTGTTCCATATTTCCCCCTTCCTTCTCACAAAGCCTCACTTCAGTTTATACCCTTTAGCCAAATAACCTCAAGTCGCATGAGATTCGGCCTATTGCTCCATGCCTTCCCCTGAACCCTGCACTTCGAGCGGGTTTAGGTATAGAACCGGATATACATATCGATTAGTATGTATATCGCCATCAAGACTTACACTATTGGTTAAATATCCTACGGTTAGCTTGAATGTAAACAAATCTTGAATAAAAACTCGGACTCCTCCGGTCTTGTCTTCACTCTCTCATGCTGTACTAGGTAATTTATGAAAAGGTTGCTGATTCTTCTACTTGCATTCTTCGTATCGCAATACGCCCTTGCCCAAGGTAACTGGCAACACACTCTCGAACAAGCAAAAGGCCAAACTGTCTATTTTAATGCTTGGGGGGGAAGTCAAAACGTCAACGACTACCTGCGCTGGGCCAGCAGACAGCTCAAATCAAAATACGACGTTAACTTAGTGCAGGTCAAAGTCGCTGACATTGTCGATACCACATCGCGCTTGATAGCAGAGAAGGCCGCTGGAAAAAACAAAGACGGCAGTGTCGATCTGGTCTGGATTAATGGCAAGAATTTCCAATCGCTGAAAAAGAACCACCTGCTCTATGGGCCATTTGTAGACAAGTTGCCGAACTGGAAAAAAGTCAATCACGCGCTCCCCGTCAGCAAAGATTTCTCCGTATCGACCGATGGATTAGAAGCCCCGTGGGGAGTCGGCCAGCTTATTTTTCTATACGATTCACATCAACTACACAACCCACCTAAATCGTTCGCAGAACTGCTCAACTATGCCAAAACTTTTCCCGGCACCATTTCGTATCCGAAACCACCAGAGTTTCACGGTGCGAGTTTCTTAAAAGCTGCGCTCATTGAATTAACCCACAACAATCCCGAGCTACAAAAGCCAGTATCCCAAGTCGATTTCGACGCTGTTACCGCCCCACTTTGGCACTATCTAAACCAACTTAATCCATACCTTTGGCGTGGGGGCAACCAATTCCCTGCCAGCTCAGCCGAAACCCTGCAATTGCTCGACGACGGACAACTGGATGTCGCTATTTCGTTCAACCCGAACTCCGTCTATGCCGCGCAAGCAAACGGACGCCTAGCCGAGAGTGTCAAAACCTACGCGATGAACGAAGGTGCGCTAACCAACGTACACTTCCTCGCAATTCCTTGGAATGCGACGGCCAAATCAGGTGCATTGGTCACGATCAACTTCTTGATGAGCCCTGAAGCTCAATCGCGCAAAGGAAACATCAATATATGGGGCGACCCTTCTATATTACAGCCGAAATACCTAACGGGTAGTGCGAAACACAGCCAGCTGTTTAAGTCAATCAGCGAGCCAGATCCTAGTTGGCAAGCTGCACTTGATGCAGAATGGCAAAAACGCTATGGCAGTTAACGTCGATAAGATAGTTAAGATGGATGGCACAGTTAAGACGGACGGGCTAAAGCGCTTTAGTGCGCTTCGCCCCAGTTATCTATTGGTTGTCGCGATATGTACCATCCCGCTAATACCAGGCTTTCTTGCCGTGATGCTGGCATCGCTCAGTTACATACCACCTGTTGGATTGCACCACTTTTCACTGAGTGGCTACCAGCAAGTTATCACGTGGCACGGATTAACAGGATCGATACTTCTTACCGTGAGTTCGACACTCATTAGCACTTATTTGGCGTTATTACTGTGTTTTTCCATTTTACAGGGCATCTACCACAGGAAAATTTGGCAACGAATTGAAGCCTTGATTGCGCCTTTACTTGCCATGCCACACGTCGCATTTGCGATTGGCTTTGCATTTCTATTCGCCCCAACAGGGATGATTGCTCGACTTTTCCAGCACTGGTTTTCAATCGACCTTAGCCATAAAAGCTGGTTTTCTTTGGTGCAAGATCCCCATGCCATCGGCCTAACATTGGTGCTCGCGTTAAAAGAAACGCCATTTTTGATTTTGATGAGCATCCCTATCATTCAGCAATTGAACGTCACTAAACTGGCGCAGGTGAGTCAATCAATGGGGTATTCCATCAATCAATTATGGTGGAAAGTGGTGCTGCCCCAATGGCTACCTAAGATGAGATTCGCTCTGTTTTCTGTGCTGGCGTATGGCGTTTCGGTCGTTGACCTCAGTGTCATCATGGGCCCCAATCGGCCGCCAACACTCGCGGCCCTAGTGTGGCAGTGGTTCAACGATGCTAACTTGTCCCATATTCCCCGCGCAGCGGCTGGCGCAATGTTGTTGTTTACCATCGCCAGTCTCATTTTGTTGTTAGCCGTATTCATCGAGAAATTGTCGATGCATTTTTGTCATCGCTGGCAGTATTCAGGCCGCTATGGGCTGCCATTACCCGGCAAAACTGCTTTAGCCCTGATCACCTTGCTGACAACGGTGTTGTTCCCGTTGATGCTTAGCTGGAGTTTTTCCCTGCGCTGGCGCTTCCCTGATATTTGGCCCAGCCATCTGAGTTCGCGCTTTTGGCAGCAAGAATGGCCAAACCTTTGGCCAACGATCGGCAGCAGTATCATGCTCGCCCTATGCTGCGCAACTTGCGCTTTGTTGCTCGCCCTCATCGCTCATGAATATCGCGCTAAGTATCGCTGGCATCTACCCAACTACGTAGTTGCCCTGCCTATGTTGATTCCCCAGCTGTCCGTTTTATTAGGTATACAAATTACTTCGCTATTTCTGGCCAGCAACCAATACTTCCTGTGGGTGCTGTGGGCGCACATCTTCTTTGCTTTCCCTTACGTTTATTTATCTATGGATGGGCCATGGAGAAGCTATAACAGTCACTACTCCCACACCGCCCTTAGCCTAGGTAAATCGCCGCTTAGTACCTTGTTACGGGTGAAACTGCCGATTTTAAGGCCTGCTGTCGCCTACGCTTGGGCGATTGGGGCTAGCGTGAGCCTAGCGCAATATCTACCGACTCTCATGCTCGGCGGCGGAAGGATTAACACCATCACAACCGAGGCCGTAGCACTCTCCAGCGGTTTTGATCGCCGAGTCACCGCCATTTACGCCTTATGGCAAGCTGCGCTGCCTTTTGTCTTTTTCACAATTGCGATATTAGCCGGAAAGTCTCGGTGGTCGCGTAAAAAACTAATGCACAGGAGCTCAAAACAAACATGACACTTTGTGTTGAAAATCTGACTATTCGCAACAACAGCAGTGAAATATTATTCAACGGACTCAACCTCACCGTAGAAGCCGGACAAATCGCCGCATTGATGGGGCCAAGTGGTTGTGGGAAATCCACGCTATTAAGCTTGATTGCTGGGCATTTAGCAAGTGAGTTTAGCTATTCAGGCCATATTCGACTGAACGAACGCGATCTTTGCTCATTAGCTCCGCATCAACGCCAAGTCGGGATATTGTTTCAAGACGACCTCTTGTTTCCTCACCTAAACGTTTGGCAAAATCTCGCCTTCGCTTTACCCAATAGCATAAAGGGGAAGCATCGAGAGACCGCCGTATTACAAGCGTTAGACACGATAAAGCTTGCGCACCTCGCCAATTCAGCGCCAAACCAAATATCTGGTGGGCAACGTGCCAGAATCAGCTTAACCCGCATGCTGCTCGCCAAACCTCAATTGGCCTTGCTGGATGAACCATTTAACAAGCTAGATG
Source organism: Vibrio profundum (assembly GCF_050337555.1). NCBI lineage: Bacteria > Pseudomonadati > Pseudomonadota > Gammaproteobacteria > Vibrionales > Vibrionaceae > Vibrio > Vibrio profundum. The sequence continues at coordinate 9,385 of NZ_JAKJTA010000028.1, read as the reverse complement.
CACAAATTCGCGCTGAGTTTCGTCACTGGGTTTTTGAGCAATTGCGCCAAGCCAATATCCCTGCAATTTTAGTCACCCACGATCAACAAGACACACCATGTGATGGCCAAATCTTACACTGGCCTTGGAGGAATTAAATGTTAGATAGAGTAAGTATCCAAGTCGTAAAATGGCCGCTAAACCTTGCGGCGAAATGTCTCAATAAACTAAAAGTCAAAGCCAACCACGTCAGTATTGTTGGATTTATTATCGGTTGTGGCGCTTTCCCCGCCATCATTGCTGGCTCTATGAGCATTGCGCTTATTTGCATCCTGCTCAACCGAATATTCGATGGGCTAGACGGCGCGCTAGCCCGAGTTCAAGGGCCAACCGATGCTGGTGGCTTTCTTGACATCTGTTTGGACTTCTTGTTCTACTCATTGATCCCGTTTGCCTTCGTCATCGCAAGCCCAATTGACAATGCCGTCGCGGGCGCGTTTCTCATATTTTCCTTCATCGGCACAGGCAGCAGCTTTCTTGCTTTCGCGGTTATGGCCGGAAAACGCGGCATAGAAAGCCCCGTTTATAAGCACAAATCACTCTACTACATGAGCGGCCTGACCGAAGGCACAGAAACCATCGCCTGCTTAGTGGCTTTCTGCCTGTGGCCCCAGCACTTCTCAGCAATCGCGTACGTGTTCGGCGCCGCGTGTTGGTTTACCACCGCCACGCGCATTCATTCAGGGTTTCATACTTTGAGTGAGGGGAAGTGAACAAGGGAGAAGTTACGGCAGCAAAAATCGTTGTCTAAATGATCCGACTTAAAATCTGATGCCTACGACATGCGCAATGGGATGAGCGATGACTGTAACCGCAGTTATCGCTCATCTCCCAAACAATGAAATTAAGCACATTCAGTACGGTTCATAGACAGAAATGAGTTTGGGCAGTCACAAGTACAAAGATATTTCGGGTTAGCGTATATATGGAGCAGTTGGAGTTAACGCCTCATTAAGAGGCTAATAATAGTGGGTTAAAATTAGCGAAACAGTAGCAAAACCAACTGTTTTTTGTCCTGCTTGAATGACTTATTAGGCTAGTTATTAAGCCAATCTATCAGACCACTTTCCATTATTATTCTTATCACAGTTTTCTTCGGTGTCATAAGCAATATGAGTAGTCATATTCTTAAGGCTAATACCTACGCCAAGGAGCTTTATTTGAATTAACTTGCTCAATTCCTGGCTACTGGCACTCTCCATAAATGTCGAAAGGTTATCGTTAGTATCAAAGACACAAACTACTTTTAAACTTTTAGGGAAATTGTCGTAATTCACTAAATGAGTCAACCACTGGAAACCTTTGAAATTTTCTAATGCACTATCGCACACTTCTGTCAAAGTAGTCCTAAGTTGATTATCCACTTTCTTGTCAGATTTACGCATGAATTGCTCCTCAGGTTTTAGACTCCCACTTAAGTGCACTTAAAACGAAAGTAGGAATAAGTGGCGCATGAAATTTAGTATGGAAAATCATCGGCGTCACTTTTCGGTGGTTTATTGTGCTGTCCTGCCGTGGGACAGGAACGTGCCAGAAAGGGCAGAAAAAAGATGTCTATGCTGCCATTTTAGTATGATACTTTAATATTCAGTATGAATCTTTATTACTTAGCATGGGGCTTTATTCCTCTCCCACATGACAAGGACAGTATCAGGATCTGTTCGGTAACATTGCCGTGAGTATGTGTGAGATTGTAAATATCAAGTTTTTGTCCTATTTCATCATATGATTAAACGGTATTACTGCCCCTCCCTCTCCGCTCTAGGGCTTGCTATATGCGGGTTAGAGCGCCACTTTTCTCGTTCGGTGAAATGTTTACATCGCCCTTGCAAGATGAGATTCACAATCGCCATAAAACGCTTTTGTGGAACAGACAGCGGCAGATGCTATCGAGAATAACACCGAATTCTCACCTATAATTGGATGGTATACCGTTCAGAGCAACGCATAAAGTGAGCCTTACAACCCGTTTCTAACTTAAGCCATTAGCAAAAAACTAACCCTAAGTTCATCTTTATCACTTAGTGACACTCAGTTTGCTATAGAGGGAAAATGATGAACATTGATGAAGAAAAAATGGCGTCGATAATATCTAGCTTTCAAGTTCCGATAAAACCAAAAGCCTTGACAGAAATGCAGGAAATCATGAGGGCACCAGAGCCAGATATCAATCTTGTAGCGGACTTAATATCGAGTGATATTGGGCTGTCATCTGCCATATTGAAAGTGATTAATTCACCTTATTATGGCATGAGTAGGACAATATCAGAGATAAAACAGGCCGTTATGATTATCGGACTGACAACCATCAACAGCCTTATTACCGCTTTGCTATTAAAGTCATCACTTCAAGGGAAAGCCTCAATTTCATTAGAACGTTTTTGGGATGACTCACTAGACGTAGCCAATGCGATGTTATTTATTGGGAATAGAATTAAAGACAAAGTCCCAATTGATGTGCTTTATACCGTTGGATTATTTCAGAATTGCGGCATTCCTTTGTTAGCATTACGGTTTGAAGACTACAAAGAGATACTGATTGAGGCTAATAATAAAGGTTGTAACTCCATCGCATTAGAAGAAGAAAAATATAATACAAATCATGCAGTTCTAGGCTATTTCATTGCATCATCTTGGAATTTACCTAAGGAAATATGCGACATAATTTTACAGCATCATAATATACAATTCTTCGATACGATTGTAGGCAGTGAAGCTCAATTGACATTAGCGACACTCAAAATGGCTGAGCATTTTGTTGAACGTGCCAAACGTCACAATGTATCCCCTGATTGGCAGGAAGTGGAGTTAACGGTTTCCGAAGTACTAGGGCTTTCTACGGTCGACTTTAACGATTTCGAAGACGACTACGCCGACTTATATGCTCAGGCAAATAACGACATTTAGCTTCAATGGCACCTTTGCATTTGTAATGTCGCAATATCACGATAGATAGTACAGACGCTAACATGTCCCGCTTGAGCTTCATGTTCAGCTAAAACTGGGAAGTTATGGCGGTGTAGACATTGAAGTGCATCAAAAAGGCGTCAGCAAACTCAACTCTGCTAACGCCTTAAATAAAACATCATATTGTGTATGACGAACACGCGTAAACTTAATAATTACGCTTAGTTTGACTCTTCATCGATGTCACAATCAGTACAACTTTGTAATGCGATTTCGTGTTCAAAGACTGCTGCATCGTTACCTTCTGCAAGTAATTCTGCTATTTCTTCCGCTACCTCTTGCTCGTCTTTCGCTTCAACGTTATCCGCGAGTTCTTCGTCTGAGTAACCATAGAAGTTCAGTAATAGGTAGTCACGCGCTTCGTCTTTAGTACAAGTCACGTTCACCGAAATGTCTGCCTCAACGTTGCCTTGAGCGGTAATCGCAGCCACTTGCGCCACGACATCATCCTTCATCGCCGTCGTCAACCAACCAAGATCAGTATTTACTGTCGTTTTTTTACAATTGAAACAAGGAAGTTGATGGAAATAATATTGAAAGTTGTTCACAGGTAATGTCTTCTTTGAGTGTTGTATAGCAAGATTATGCGCTTTTTATAGCAAAATACTATCTCAATAAACATTGAAGACTGGATTGCTGCGGGTGAGTTAGAGTGAAACGCAGAGTAATCTCTCAGCGAATACGAAAGACCCACCACTTCAAGTTAGTTATAGCGTTCAAAAAAATGATGGGCAAAGCTTGACTAGCTAGTCAAGCTTCTGAAAAAAACAGCCCCACTCATACTGCAATATCCGAGATTACCCGAACACCAACGCTTTCAAACTCGCCTGTTCATCAATATCTCTAAATTCTGATGGGTTATCTAATCGATATTGAAACTTCAAGCTTGGCGCTTCTTGCTGCATACCTGTGATTAAGAACTCTTCTGACACGGCTGGTGAATTCACACAGGCGAGTACTTGGCCGCCTTCAGATAAAAAGTCTGGCAAGCGACGCAGAATTTTTTGATAGTCTTTAGTTAACGCAAAGCTGCCTTTTTGAAAGGATGGTGGGTCGATGATAATTAAATCGTATGGACCCTGCTTTTTCAGCTTGCCCCAAGATTTAAATAAATCGTGGGCAAAAAACTTCACTTTCGCGGTATTATGTTCATTCAGCCTATGGTTTTCTCGGCCTTTGCTCAGTGACGATTTGGCCATATCTAAGTTCACCACTTGATCTGCACCTCCCGCCACGGCGGCAACAGAGAAACCACAGGTGTAAGAAAATAGGTTCAACACGTTCTTGTGTTCAGCATTGTTTTGCACCCACTCACGCCCTAAACGCATGTCGAGAAACAAGCCCATGTTTTGGTTTCGGCCAACATCTAATTGATATTTCAATCCGTTTTCGCACACCACTGGTGCGGAATCGAGCTCGCCAAAAATAAGCTCTGAAGGCGCACCGCTTTCATATCTGTGTTGCAGCAGCACGCAGCGGCCTTGTTTGGCCTTCCACGCCTCTGATTCAGTGAGCGTCAACAGCCCTTGCCTAAGATCGGCGATAAAGGCGTCATCAGCCGCCTTAAACAGATTCACCACCAACTGCCCTTGCAGCCAATCACACGTCAGTTGCTCAAGCCCTGCCCAGCAGCGGCCACGGCCATGAAATAGTCGGCGTAACTCATTTGGCACTTGCGCAAGTTCCGCTTCAATATGCTGAAAAAAAATGGGTAGTTCAGTCGTTTGCATGATTTTCTCTATTATTTAGTTTTGGCCAAGCAAGTTGCCAAGGTTGGACAATCGAATCAATCACATCGCTCACCGCTTGGCTATGCCATTTTTGGCCTAACTCAGCGTGCTCTCGCGGGTCGCACACAAAGCGAAATGTCTGGTTTAAGTAGTCAAATGAAAGACTAAACGCATGCAAGTATCCCCTATCCGCTCCTGTATCGCTGGAATAAATCGGATCGCCAACAATACTTGAGCCAACAGAATTAAGGGCAACACGTATTTGATGAGTTTTCCCCGTGTGGGGCTTACACAAAAAGACCCGTTCACCAGGTTCACCCGCAAAGGAAAAGAACTGCGTTATAGCTGGATTATTGGTTGAGTTAACCAGCTTCCAAGATGAGCGGCGCGAACGCTCCATATCACCCATCACCAGTCCTTGCTTTTTCTTTGGCTTTTTTGCGCCAATCGCTAGGTAATACTTCTCGACGGTGCGAGCGGCAAAAAGCCCAGAAAGCGCACTGGCAGAGGCCGAGCTGCGTGCCAGTAGCAGTATGCCAGAGGTCATTTTGTCTAAGCGATGTACGAGAAACAGCTTCTCGGCATTCACTTGCGTCGCGACTTCTTGCACCAACATGGTATCGCCGTCGTCTTTATGTACAGAAACGTTAGGGTGTTTATTGATAACGATGAAGTCATCGTGAGAATAGAGTATATCGAACATGCTATGCCTTCTATTTGCAGGCCGCGATTATACTGAACTAATACCCATTCTACTAATTATCTCATCATTCCGACGGACTAATATCACCAAACGCCAGCCACTTAAAAAGCTGCCGAAGCAGCTTTTTTAACAAGATGAATGTCCATGAAAGAAATTATGAGAAAAAGAACACCAATATCATCAGCACTGGGCAGACGATTCTCACATAGGTTGGCCAAATTTTCCAAAACCAGCTTTGCTTCATTTCTGGGTAGCCATGGGATATTTCTTCCAACACTTGATTACGTTGCCACAACCAGCCAGCAATCAGGGTGATAAATAAGCTCAAAATCGGCTGGGCGTAGACTGTGGTAATTTTCACCACTAAACCGAACATGTCTGCAAAGTTGTAGACAATGATCGCTGAGATCACCGTTATCAGTGCCCCGATCCACGTAACAGCCACAGCGCGAGACTGTTTCAGCTCTTCGATAGCGCAAGCAACCGGAACTTCTAGCATAGAAATAGACGAAGTTAATGCTGCAATAATCATCACAGCAAAGAACAATACGCTAACCAAGGTGCCTATTGTGCCCATAGAATGGAACATCGCTGGAAGCACCTGAAAAACCAAGGTATCTGAGCTAAGCAGTTCGCCGCTTGGTGAGAAAATCTCAACACCGTAGTGCTTCGCCACAAACATCGCTGGCAACACTAATAGCCCCGCGCCGAACGCAACACCTGTATCCACCAAGGCAACTTGCGCCGCGGTTTTAGGTAGGTTGGCATCTTTATTCAGATACGAGCCGTACACCATCATAGCGCACACACCGAGCGACAATGAGAAGAAGGCTTGTCCCATCGCACTGACGACAACTTTGGTATCGAAGTGAGAAAAATCAGGCACTAGATACATTTTCAAACCTGCCATCGCGCCCGGCTGAGTCAGGATGTAGACTATCATCAAACCAAACAAAATAAACAGCACAGGCATCAATCGGCTCGACCACTTTTCGATGCCGTCCGTCACTCCACTTCTCACTACGTACATAGTGAGCAGCATGAACGCCACCATCATCACTAGGTTACGAGTAGTACCAAACTCCGTCAGCCAGCTTGCAGCTTGATGCAAACCAACCAGCTCTAGGCCGCTGCCAAAGAACGACCCCATCAACCAACCAGCAACAATCGCATAAAAGCTCAAAATCATTGAAACGGCAATCATGGCGCCAATACCCACTAAGACAGCACCTAGTTTTCCATTCGGCCAAACTGCTTTCAGGGAGCGCAATGGGTTTGATTGCCCGTAGCGACCAATCGTTAACTCTGCGACCAACATCGGGTAGGCGACGAGAAACACCATCAAAAGGTAGGTAAATAGAAACACCGCACCGCCATGACTGGCTGCCTGAGTCGGAAAGCCCCAGATATTGCCTAATCCAACAGCGGAACCTGCTGCTGCCATAATAAATCCGAGTCGAGATGAGAAATGTCCTCGCGAACTGCCTGCCATAATTGCTTTACCACTTGCTATTTTGTTCTATGTTTTGGTGGAGCCACATGGCGAATGTAAAATATAATTTACACAAAATCCAAAGTAGCTATAACCCCTATCTATGGCAAGTAAAGCATTTCATGAGTAACATTGAAAGCCCACAGCTTTATTTTCAGCCACAAAATCATTCACAGCCATTATATGCTGCTATTTTATACAGAATTAGTGGTGATATTTCATACTTCGGAAACCAAACACCATATTTTACTATGCAGCAGTTGAACTAACAGCTGGATATTCCGTCTATATTTCTAGCATTTTCGTTCTATCGTTTCAGTTCTAGCTTTTTAGCGGTACTTGATTTTACGCTGCTTATTGTAACAGCGCTTATTCTCACAGTGCTTGTTTTTACAGTGATTGGCAGCATCTCTCAGTTGCATAGACTTAAGCAAAACTGTTACAAATTTTTATTCTGCTTCCCTTCGCGACGACTTTAGATTTACTATTTAACTGATTGTTTTATATGAGCACCGAAATGGATAAGTTTTATCATTTTCTCACCCTAGCGGGTGTTGCGCTGTACTGGTTGCTGGTTGCTGGTGTCACCATACGCGCCGTATTGAAGCACCGCTCCGTCAGTGTATCGCTCGCTTGGCTATTGATTATCTACACCATCCCTATCTTGGGCGTTTTTTGCTACTTCTTATTCGGTGAGCTTAACTTAGGACGGCAAAGAGCCGACCGAGCCAAAGAAATGTTGAAGCCTTTCGCTCAATGGTTTTCCCAACTGAATGATTGCCAAGCTCACTCACGGGAAACCCTAGGCCGCCACATTTCCAGAATAGATGAGTTGTGTAACAACCGGTTAGGTTTGCCTGCTCTGAGCGGCAATAGTCTGACCCTCAAAAATGAACCCCAAGAGATACTGCGCTCAATCATTGCCGACATTGAATCGGCTCAGCATAGCATTCGGCTGGTCTTTTATATTTGGTATCCGGGTGGACTTGCCGACGCGGTATCGTCCGCGCTAATACAAGCGGCACAACGTGGCGTTGATGTGAAGCTTTTGGTCGATTCGGCTGGCAGCGCGCACTTTTTCAAAAGCCCTTGGCGAAAAATGATGCAAAAAGCGGGCATCAATATTGTGCAAGCGTTGGAAGTCAGCCCTTGGCGTATTTTCCTGCGCAGGTTAGATCTTCGCCAGCACCGAAAAATTATCGTAATTGATGACATGATTGCCTATACGGGCTCAATGAACTTAGTCGATCCTGCCTATTTCAAACAAGAGTCAGGGCTGGGTCAATGGATAGATATCATGGTTCGAATTACGGGCCCAACGGTAAACGTGTTATCTGCTATCCACTGCTGGGATTGGGAAGTGGAAACAGGCTCACGCTCCTTGCCCGCGCTTCCTGAATGCGAGATTGAACCCGACCTACCTCAACACCCAGTGCAAGTGGTTCCATCGGGGCCCGGGATGCCAGATCACTTGATTTCACAAGTGCTGACTCTGGCAATTAACCAAGCCAATGTCTCGGTGCGGATCACCACGCCATATTTTGTGCCGAGCGTCGATTTGCTCGAAACATTGAGGATGACAGCGCAAAGAGGCGTTAAAGTGGAACTGATTATTCCCCATAAAAATAACTCGTTGATGGTTCAATGGGCATCGCGCGCCTTTTACACTGAGCTGTTAGAAGCAGGAATAGAAATCTACGAGTTTTATGGCGGCTTGCTGCACACAAAATCCGTTGTGGTCGATGAACAGTTCTGCCTCGTCGGAACAGTCAACTTGGACATGCGCAGTCTATGGCTGAACTTTGAACTAACCTTAGCCATCGACGATGTGCATTTCACTCAGCAGATGCACCAATTACAGCAAAGCTATATTGAACATTCTCATCCAGTTAAACTGGCTGAATGGCGTAAAAGAAAATTGCACTTTCGATTTTTTGAGCGACTTTTCTACCTGTTCAACCCGCTACTGTGATTCCATCATTCGCATAAGGGGCAGCTTACACCTATTGGTGTAGGCCCAGAATTAAAGTTTGGCTAGATCCAATAACGTTTGACCGTTTTCTAGAGTCATCATGAGAATGTGAAGATTAGACTTGCCCCTTTTCAATTCAGCATTGGTTATACATTTCAATCCAAACGTTAGGGTTTGTTATGGCGTTGTTGCCCAAATCGATTGAACCTTTTTCCATCCTTACGATCTGATCTTTTGAGAATGATTGTTGGGATACAAAAATGGGTAAGTCGAAAGCTAAAATCACGAACTGGAGAGCATACAACCAAGCACTCTGTCAGCGTGGCGGGGTTACTTTTTGGATTGACGATTCAGCGGTGAAAGCCTGGAAATGTATGACCCATCACGGCAAGAGAGGTCGAGGGTTTCAATACACCGACACGGCGATTGAAACCGCCCTAATGATAAAAGGTATCTTCTCTCTCCCGCTTCGTGCTCTGCTC
>NZ_JAKJTA010000027.1:0-46463 GCF_050337555.1 Vibrio profundum | reverse complement strand
CACCTCGCTGTTGATGTGGATACCCATGAAGTCATCAGCGCTGAAGTCAGCCTCGTTAATGTCGGAGACAGTGAAGTGTTGCCCACACTCCTCAACCCTCTTCGAAGAAAGGTGCAGGCGGTATCGGGTGACGGAGCGTACGACACAAAGGAGTGCCATAACGTGTTGCAACAAAAAGGGATAACGCCATTAATACCCCCACGTAAAAATGCGGCCTTTTGGGATGATGGGCACCCAAGAAACGAAGCGGTTAAAGCGTTAAAAAATGACACGTTAACCCAATGGAAAATCGACCCTGGTTACCATGACCGCTCCCTGTCTGAGACGGCCATGTCTCGATACAAAGGACTCACTAGCGGTCAATTGAGTTTAAGGCATTACAACGCTCAAGTCGGTGAGGCACTCGCTAATGTCAAAGCCATGAACAAAGTCATAGGGCTAGGTATGCCTGTTAGACACTAACGGAAGCGGAGCATAGGTAAGATCTGCCTTCAACCTGATTTGTTCAACAACGTCCATCGATATGACACTTTAATACTCAGCGATAGTTCGATTCTGGCTTGATAATGGTAGCCCTGAATTCAACGCCGAACACCTTTATGATTGGCGTTATACCCCGTATGTTTTTGATAAATAAAATTTACAAAAAACAATCACAAGTTAAAAGGATGAGGCATTGATGAGGAAAGTGATAGTGGAATGTTAAACCAATGATTAACTGGTCTCTATATTTATACTGTGGATGAGTAAGAATGTCATTACATTATTATATTATTATGTTCGTTCAGTTTTTTAAGTTTCATAATTAATTCAGATATTTAATATTATAGTCAAACGCGATAATATTAAAATCATCATTGATTACAGTGAGGTAACTCATGAAATTAAAACTAGCTGTTGTTTCTCTATATTTCGTTGCATCAAGTGCTTTTGCTGTTGGACATCAACACGTTCTATTAACGTGTGTGAATCAAGAGGGGACCGGAGCGATTTTTTGTAATTCTGGTAGCGAAGAGACTGACATTACAAAGATTGAGGTTGATCGGCATTGCCGAATAGATGTAGACCCTACGGTTCCAGATGTAACTAAGACAATATTCCAGCCACAACCTATGGATGGAAACCTTTCAATTCAGGTGCCCAAATGTGAAGCAACAACAAATTGGGCGGAGGATGCAATCACTATCTGGACCCGGGAAGGTAACGTATACTCTGAAGGGGAAGACGACAAGTCTTCTGGACATATTTTTTTGAGATCTAATTATCAAGGAGAGGTGTGGAAGTTGATTGATGCTTGATATACCAGTTCAACGGAAGAAGTAGGTTTTAGTCGTTGAAAGTTGTTTGTAATTTTTGACGCCAACGAACTGTTCTTCTCCAGCTAGACCGGACATTTCAGAGGCTAACCTCAATACTCTGTTCAGGTATCCAGAAAACATCAGGAAAGCCATCTATACTGCAAACCGGAGGAGATCCATTTCCTAATCCAAAGTCGCTTACTGGAAACGCAGGTTGTAAACAGTTCCTGCCCAAAATTGAGCTGGATATGAGCCGTCTATCACCTCTTCTCAGTAATCTTTTCAAGAAGCCGCAACTCGATTGATTCGAGTTGCGGCTTCTTGGATTCTTGGATAGCCTTACTGATGCCGCCTTCATTCTTCCTCTAGAGTGGAATGTTCAAACAGTTGGCCGCGAATATGCTCTGGGATCGGTGTTGAAGCCTGCTTGTCATAATCAAAATTGATCAGGATAGCTTTACCGCGGGCCACTTTTTTATCATTTTGCCACGCTTCGTGCACCAGATGAAAAGAAGAATTACCCACCTTTTCTACCCATGTATTGAGCGTTACTTCCCGTCCCCAGTAGGTCTGAGCCAACAGATCAATTTCGACTCGGGCGACGATAAGCGGCCATGAATCAATCGCAAGGGTAGGGTGGAAGATTTTAAAAATTGGCATACGTGCGTCTTCAAACCAGACGGCAAATACTGTGTTGTTAATATGGCCGAGCGCGTCGGTGTCGGTGAAGCGGGGCATAATGGTTGAATGGAACATGGTAAAAACTCGCTATTGAATATGAATCATGGAGGTTATTGGCCGTTGGCCAGCGCTAATGCCACTTTGGAACTCGGTTGCTTATTTAATACTTGGCAGATAGTTTGGCCAGCAGCAGTGAGTTTGTTGAGATCAACGCCGGTTTCTATCCCTAATCCTTGGCAAAGGTAGAGCACGTCCTCGGTTGCCACATTACCCGATGAACCTTTTGCGTATGGGCAGCCGCCTAGGCCTGCGACACTGCTGTCGACAATATGCACGCCCATTGTGAGAGCTTGATAGATATTGGCTAATGCTTGCCCCCAAGTATCGTGAAAATGCACGGCGATGGCATCTCGCGGTACATGCCACATAACAGCTTCTAGCATTCGCGCGATTCGGCCCGGTGTGCCAGTGCCAATGGTGTCACCGAGGGAGATTTCATCGCAGCCGAGATCAAAGAGTTGCTGGGCGATGTGCGCCACTTGCTCGGGTTTACTTGGCCCATCATAGGGACAATCTGCTACGCAGGACAAATACCCTCGTATTTGAATATTGTGTTGTTTTGCGGCGTTGATTATCGGGATAAACCGTTTAATGCTTTCTGCGATTGAACAGTTGATATTCTTTTTGCTAAACCCTTCTGAAGCCGACGCAAAGACCGCCACTTGGTTCGCTCCACAGGTGAGCGCTTGCTCGAAAGCTTTCATGTTGGGCGTTAAGGCGGAGTAACAGATATCAGGTTGACGGGTGATCGCGGAAAATACCTCAGCAGAGTCGGCCATCTGCGGCACCCACTTGGGCGAAACAAAAGCGCCAGCTTCGATATGACGAAGGCCTGTCTGCGAGAGATCGTTAATGAGCGTCACTTTGGCTTGAGTCGACACTTGCGGTTCGTTTTGCAGCCCATCGCGAGCACCCATCTCAACAATGGTGACGTGGCTAGGCAGGGCATGTATTGACATCGTTTCACTCCTTACTGAGTTGAGTTATTCGTCACCTGCGTTGGGTGCCGCGCTCCATGTTGGCGTACGTTGGTCGAAAAAGGCGCGTAGCCCTTCTTGACCTTGTGGCGAGACTCGGGCGTCGGCGATGAGTCGACTGGTATAGGCGATTAGGTCGTCATCGATAGGGCTTTCGTCGCACTGGCGGCATAGCTCTTTTACTCTAGTACAAGCCTCAGGGCTATTGGCGAGGATGAATTCGATGGTGTTAGTGAGGTGCTGGTGCAATATTCCATGCAGAGAAACGGCACCTTCTTTTTTAACTAGTGTACGTTCTGCGATTTTATGGACTAAGCCAATTTTTTGTGCCTGTTGGGCGCTGAAGGCTTCCGCAGTGAGCATATAACGGCGTGCTTGGCGGGCGCCAATCGCTCGGCATACATACGGGCCAATGGTAGCGGGCACCAATCCAAGCTTTACTTCGCTGAAACAGAACTGCACGTCTGGCTGAGCGATAACAATATCGGCGCAACTAATAAGCCCGAGTGCGCCTCCATACGCGCAGCCTTGTACCGCAGCGATGGTCGGATGGGGAAAGCGGTCAATGAGCTTCATTAGTTGAGCGAGCTGCTCGGCATCTTGCTGATTTTCTTGCTTAGACTTGTCGGCCATTGCCTTCATCCAATGCAAATCAGCGCCGGCTGAAAAGTGTTCGCCGTTGGCGCACAGTATTAAGCAACGCACTTCCGGGTTGGCTTTCAAGTCGTGTAGGTGGCTGATCAGTTGTGCGATCATCTCATCATTAAAGGCGTTGCGTTTTGTTGGTCGATTAAGCGTGAGAGTAGCGACGCCTCGGCCATCTAGGTTGCATAAAATAGTCTCAGACATACCACTTCCTTTGGCTGATTGACGGCGCTGTTGGTTAATGCGTGGCACTAACAGCTAAGTAGCACCAACAGCGCCGTTTTATATTTCTCGGTTAGGGTGGTTCACCACCACTTATTACATTCTAAAAATCCCAAAGTAGCTTTCTGGAATAGGCGCTTTTTGTACTGCGCCTAACGCATGAGCCAAGACTTTTCGGGTATCTTTAGGGTCGATTATTCCATCATCCCATAAGCGTGCACTGGCATAATAAGGGTGACCTTGGGTATCGTAAGATTCGACAATCGAGCGCTTAAACTGTTTTTGTTCATCTTCTGGCCAACTTTCATGTTGCCTTGCTTTTCGGTCACGTTTCACTTGAGTCAAAACGCCAGCGGCTTGCTCGCCGCCCATCACTGAAATGCGTGCGTTTGGCCACATCCAAATCATGGTTGGGTTATAGGCGCGGCCGCACATGCCATAATTTCCTGCGCCGTAGGAGCCGCCCATGATAATCGTGAATTTAGGAACGTCGGCACAGGCAACCGCCATGACTAATTTCGCGCCATGCTTGGCAATTCCTTCTTCTTCATACTTCTTGCCCACCATGAATCCGGTGATATTTTGCAGAAATACCAATGGGATTTTCCTTTTTGCGCACAGCTCAATGAAGTGAGCCCCTTTTTGCGCGGACTCGGAAAACAAAATGCCATTGTTGGCGATGATCCCAATCATGTGCCCGTCTATTCGGGCGAAGCCGCACACCAGTGTGGTACCGTAAAGCGCTTTAAACTCATCAAAATCAGAGTCGTCGACGACGCGGGCAATGATTTCTCGCACATCGAACGACAATCGCAAATCCGCACTGACTACCCCGTAGATCTCACTTGGGTCGTATCGTGGCGGTTGCACGTTGGGTTTGATGGCAATTTCAGGTTGTTGATTGGAATTGGCGATGGCTTGACGAGCCAAAGTCAGAGCGTGAGCTTCATTATTGGCGTAGTAATCGGCGACGCCCGACTTTTTGCAATGTACGTCAGCGCCCCCTAATTCTTCATCGGTAACGATTTCTCCGGTTGCGGCTTTCACTAGAGGTGGTCCCGCGAGGTAAATAGTGCCTTGATTTTTAACAATAATTGCGACATCAGCCATGGCCGGAATGTAAGCGCCGCCAGCGGTACACAGCCCAAGTACGACAGCAACTTGCGGAATGCCTTTGGCAGACATGCGAGCCTGATTGAAGAAAATACGGCCAAAGTGCTCTTTGTCCGGGAAGACGTCTGCTTGGTGAGGGAGGTTAGCCCCACCTGAATCGACCAGATATACGCAAGGCAGGTGGCAGCGCTCCGCGATTTCTTGCGCTCGTAAATGTTTTTTTACGGTAAGTGGGTAGTAAGTTCCGCCTTTGACTGAAGGGTCGTTGGCAACAATCATACATTCTAGGCCTTGAATTTTACCAATCCCCGCGACCACACCTGCACAAGGAATGGGTTCGTCATAGACTTTCCAAGCGGCAAACTGACCTATTTCTAGAAAATCTGAGCCTTTGTCGAGTAGGGCGGTAATGCGTTCGCGCACAGGTAGTTTACCTTTGCCGCGTTGTCGTTCGATTGCTTTTGGTCCACCGCCTTGTTTGATGCCTTCTACGGTGGAAAGCAGGTTATCGACTAACTCGTTCATCACTTGTCGGTTATTGACGTATAGCGGTGAGTCGATTTTTGTCTTTGATTGAAGAACGGTCATGATCTTTTTTATCCTCTCTACTACTGGATGAGCGGGTTAGCGGGATTCTTCGAATAATTCGCGGCCAATAAGCATGCGGCGAATCTCGGATGTGCCGGCACCAATTTCGTATAACTTGGCATCACGCAGCAGTCGGCCAGCGGGAAACTCGTTGATATAACCATTTCCGCCAAGCAGCTGAATGGTATCCAATGCCATTTGTGTGGCGATTTCAGCGCTGTATAAAATCACGCCCGCGGCGTCTTTTCGAGTTGTTTCACCGCGATCGCAGGCCGCCGCGACGGTATAGACATAAGCACGGGCGGCGTTAGCGCGGGTATACATGTCGGCAAGTTTTGCCTGCACCAGTTGAAACTCACCAATGGATTGGCCAAATTGTTTTCGGTCATGAACATAGGGAATGACTAAATCTAAACAGGCCTGCATGATGCCAAGTGGCCCTGCGGCTAAAACAACGCGCTCATAATCCAACCCGCTCATGAGCACTCGTACTCCCTGATTGACTTCGCCGAGCACGTTTTCTGCGGGCACAAAACAGTTTTCGAAGACCAACTCACATGTGTTTGAACCACGCATGCCAAGTTTGTCGAGTTTTTGGGCGTGACTGAAGCCTTCCATGCCACGTTCGATAATAAAGGCCGTGATGCCGCGTGATTTCTGTTTTGGATCCGTCTTGCCATACACCACGAGTGTATGCGCATCTGGCCCATTAGTGATCCACATCTTGCTGCCGTTTAAAACAAATCCGCCATCAGTGGGTTCCGCTCTGAGCTGCATACTGACCACATCAGAACCGGCATTGGGTTCACTCATTGCCAACGCACCTACGTGGCTGCCATCAATGAGCTTGGGTAAATATTTACGTTTTTGCGCCTCGGTACCGTTACGAAATATCTGATTGACACAAAGGTTGGAGTGCGCGCCATAACTGAGTGCTACCGAAGCTGAAGCACGACTGATTTCTTCCATTGCCAAGACGTGAGCGAGATAGCCCATTTCAGCGCCGCCGTAGTTCTCACTCACGGTGACGCCCAGTAGCCCCATGTCGCCAAAGAGTGGCCAAAGATGATTGGGAAATTGATTGTCTTGGTCTATTTTCGCGGCAATTGGGGCAATGTGTTCTGTCGCAAAAGCGTTCACCTGCTCACGCAACATTGTCATGGTTTCACCAAGCCCGAAGTTGAGTGGCTGATAGTTGTCCTTCATAACGTCTCCTAACCGGCAATCGGGCGAGGCCTCGATTGCGCTGCCTTTGTGGGGTGCCACGCAACGTGGCACCGTTTGATGTGTTTAATCTTTTACGTATTTTGTTATCTATTTCTGTTGCACTTCGGCCTCAATGTTTCTGTCGGTTTTTGAACGTTTTAGCGCCAACTGACAGCGTTCTTTGGCATTATCTAGCTCGTTCATTACCACACTAATATCACGGAGTTGACGCTGCAAAACGGCTTGTTTTTCGGCAATGATATTGAGCATTTTGACCAACTGCGTATCGCACTGATGCGTATCGTAGAGCGCAAATAATTCACGGATTTCATCAAGTGAAAAGCCAAGACGTTTCCCGCGCAAAATCAGTTTGAGTCGGATTTTATCGCGGCGTTGGTAAACGCGTATTTTTCCTTGGCGCGATGGATGGATCAGGCCTTTATCTTCATAAAAACGAATGCTTCGAGTTGTCACATCGAACTCTTTGGCGAGATCACTGATTTTGAATGTTTCCACTTGGTGTTGCTCCTCGCTAGATGATTGATGGTGATGCTGTTTTTCAGTTTTTCTCATGCTGTCCACTGCGCGAAACACTTACAATAAATTTTTATTTAAATGTTGCGAGCTTGTTTGTTTACGTTTACGTTAATGTTAGTGCTATGCTTACGTAAACGTCAAGTCATCACAGTGCGAATTTTCATTCCTTTGCGAGTTTTGTTGGCATGAAAGGCTTATCAATCGATCGAAAGCGAGAGTTTGGTAAGTGATTGAGTGCTAGGGAGAAGGTTTGGTTCGAATTGTTGTGATCAAAATTTCTTAATTAAAGGTACCAACCATGGACAAAACCATTTGGATCGTATCAGCCAAACGGACACCCCTAGGGCGTTTTCAGGGGAAATTGCAATCGCTCACCTCACCAGATCTCGGTAAAGTCGCTATTCAAGCGGCATTAGAAAGTAGCTCGCTTTCACCCGACAATATCGATGAAGTTTTTATGGGCTGTGTGCTGCCCGCTGGTTGCGGACAAGCGCCAGCGCGTCAGGCTGCCTTGGGTGCAGGTCTACCAGATTCGGTCCCTTGTACCACCATCAATAAAGTGTGTGGCTCAGGCATGAAGTCGGTCATGTTGGCGCACGATTTAATTCAAGCAGGCTCAATTAGCTCAGCCATTGCAGGCGGTATGGAGAGCATGAGCAATGCCCCATATTTGCTTAAAAAAGCCCGCGGTGGCATGCGACTCGGCCACGACACCACTTACGATCATATGTTTTTAGACGGACTGCAAGATGCGTATGAAGGAAGTTTGATGGGCGTCTATGCACAGCAGATCGCTGATAAATTGAACTTTACCCGCGAACAGATGGATGAATGGGCCAGCCAATCCGTGCAACGGGCGCTGGGTGCACAAGAGCAAGATTTATTTGCCGATGAAATGGCGCCAGTGACCTTGCCTAGAGACAAGGGAGTTCTTGACTATGATGAGCACCCACGCAGCGTTGACCCAAGTAAAATCTCGACCTTAAAACCTGCTTTCGCCAAAGATGGCACGGTAACGGCCGCCAATTCCAGTGCCATTTCAGATGGGGCATCGGCGTTGTTACTGATGGATTCAGTTGAAGCGAAGAAACAGGGCTTACAGCCTTTAGCCATCATCAAAGGTCACGCGAGCCATGCTCGTGTCCCCGCTGAATTTACCCTAGCTCCCGTGTATGCCATTGAACAGCTGCTGTCCAAGTTAGATTGGTCGATAGATGAGGTGGATTCATGGGAAATCAACGAAGCCTTTGCGGTGATCACGCAAATAGCGGTGCAGCAACTTGGGATTGATTCAGACAAGGTCAACATCAAAGGTGGCGCTTGTGCACTAGGCCACCCAATTGGAGCTAGTGGAGCGCGTATTCTCGTTACCTTGATTCACAGCCTAAAACAGATGCAAGCGCTGGGAGTTGATGGCCATCCAAATGACAAAAAAGTGATGCGGGGCATTGCGTCTCTTTGCATCGGTGGTGGTGAAGCCACAGCGATCGGGATCGAAATTCCGCTGTAACTGAATTTGAAAGTTGCACCAGTAAGAAAGAAAACAAGCAAATAAATTAATTATTTACCAGCCAACGTGAAAGATGAAAAGGACTATAGCTATGACGAAGTCGGTTCCGTTATTTATTGGTGGAGAGTTTTGCCAGTCGGCCAGCAAAGAGTGGCTTGATGTCACGAACCCTGCGACCAATGAAGTGATCGCCCAGTTACCTTGTGCAACTGAAGACGAAATGCAACACGCTGTCGCAAATGCTGCGGCGGCGTTCCAATCGTGGAAAGAAGTAGCCTTGCCTGAACGAGCTAGGCTGATGTTGCGTTATCAGCATTTGTTGAAGGAACATCACGACGATATCGCTGAGCTATTATCTCAGGAAACAGGGAAAACCATTGCTGACGCGAAAGGTGACGTGTGGCGCGGCATTGAAGTGGTTGAGCAAGCGGGGAACATCTCGAGCAATATGATGGGAGAGATGGTCGAGAATGTGGCGAGTAATATCGACACTTATTCGATGATTCAGCCACTTGGTGTGTGCTGCGGCATTACGCCATTTAACTTCCCCGCCATGATTCCTTTATGGATGTTCCCAATTGCTATCGCCAGTGGCAACACATTTGTGCTGAAACCCTCAGAGCAGGTACCCCTTACGGCGATGCGCCTAGCTGAATTGTTTGAGCAAGCAGGCGCACCAAAAGGTGTGTTGCAAGTTGTGCATGGTAAGAAAAAACAAGTGGACTTCCTCTTAGCTCACCCAGATATCCGTACTATCTCTTTTGTCGGCTCTGTTCCTGTCGCGCAATATATTTATAAGCAAGGCACTCAGCACTTTAAACGCGTGCAAGCCTTTGCGGGCGCAAAAAACCACATGGTGGTGATGCCTGATGCGAACAAACAACAAGTAATCAGTAATTTGGTTGGGGCGTCGGTTGGCGCGGCGGGTCAGCGCTGCATGGCAATTTCGGTGGCTGTGTTTGTGGGCAGTGCCAAAGAATGGCTTGGTGACCTGAAAGTAGAAATGGAGAAAGTAAAACCTGGCAAATGGAATGATGACAATGCGGCGTATGGCCCGCTTATCAGCCCTCAAGCAAAAGCGCGGGTGTTAGGTCTTATTCAAGAAGGCAAAGATCAAGGCGCAGTGTGTGAGCTTGATGGTAGCGAATGTCACGTTGAAGGCATGCCCGAAGGCAATTGGGTTGGGCCGACAATTTTTAGCGGCGTGAAAACCGAAATGTCGATTTATCAACAAGAAATCTTTGGCCCAGTGCTGATGTGCATGGAAGTTGAAACGTTGGAAGACGCCATCGAATTGATCAATAACAACCCATATGGCAATGGCACCTCTATCTTCACGGCTTGCGGCGCTGCGGCGCGAAAATATCAACATCAAATCCAAGTGGGGCAAGTTGGCGTGAATGTGCCAATCCCAGTACCTCTGCCATTTTTCTCTTTTACTGGTTGGCGTGGCAGCTTCTATGGCGACTTGCACGCTTATGGCAAGCAAGCCGTACGTTTCTACACCGAAACGAAAACAGTGACCGCGCGTTGGTTTGATGACGATATCCCAACTGGGCCGAACCTAACTATTCAGTTGAAGTAGGAGGTAGGAAAATGGATTTTGAACTTAATGAAGATCAACGCGCATTTGCCGAAACGGCGCAGCAATTTGCTGCTGAGCAGCTCGCTCCTATGGCTGCGGAATGGGACGAAAAGCAATTTTTTCCAAAACAAGTATTAAAGCAAGCGGGTGAACTTGGCTTTCTCAGCCTATATACGCCTGAAGAACAAGGCGGCTTGGGACTGAGCCGACTCGATTCCTCGATTGTTTTTGAGCAGTTAGCGATGGGCTGCACCTCTACCACGGCATTTATGACCATTCACAATATGGTCTCTTGGATGGTGGCAAGCTTTGCAACGGACGCGGCTAAAAGTGTCTATTGCCCAAAACTCGTCACAGGAGAGTGGCTCGGGTCGTATTGCTTGACTGAGCCCAATGCGGGTTCAGACGCCGCGTCTTTGAGCACTTCGGCGAAAAAGCAAGGCGATAAATACGTTCTAAATGGCGGTAAAGCCTTTATCTCTGGCGCTGGCGATACCGATGTGTTGGTGGTGATGGCGCGCACTGGTGAGAGCAGCGCCAAAGGCGTATCGGCATTTGTGGTGCCCGCTAATGCTGAAGGAATCAGCTACGGACGCAAAGAACCCAAGATGGGCTGGAATAGTCAGCCAACTCGCGCGGTGACTTTTGAAAACGTCAGCATTCCTGTCGACCACTTGCTTGGAGAGGAAGGCGAAGGGTTTAAGTTTGCCATGAAAGGTTTAGATGGCGGGCGAATCAATATTGCGACTTGCTCTATTGGTACGGCGCAGCAAGCGCTCAATCAAGCAACGCAATATATGCAAGAGCGTAAGCAATTTGGCAAAGAACTGGCTCAGTTCCAAGGATTGCAATTTAAGCTCGCGGACATGGCGACAGAGCTGGTGGCCGCTCGGCAATTAGTCCGTTATGCCGCTAGTAAGCTAGACAGGCAAGATCCGCAAGCCACCACGTATTGCGCGATGGCAAAGCGTTTTGCCACTGATATTGGTTTTCAAGTATGCGATCAAGCCCTGCAGTTGTATGGCGGATACGGCTACATCAAAGAATACCCAATGGAGCGTTATTTCCGTGATGTTCGTGTCCACCAGATATTGGAAGGAACCAACGAAATCATGCGACTTATCGTTGCTCGTAGCTTACTGAAAAGTGATGCGGAAATTTTGTAGCTCTCCGCTTTAATTTTGTAGTACTCCGCTTTATTGATTGAATTAGGAACCGGAATCATGTTTGAAATGGAACACAAGGCGATTCAAGCCACAATCTCAAACCATGTGGCAATTGTCACCATGAACAACCCACCCGCCAATACTTGGACCAAAGACAGTTTGCAGCAGCTCAAAGAGCTGGTGCTGTCTCTCAACGTGAATAAAGAAGTTTATGCGCTGGTTCTGACAGGACAAGGCGATAAGTTTTTCT
Source organism: Vibrio profundum (assembly GCF_050337555.1). Lineage (NCBI taxonomy): Bacteria > Pseudomonadati > Pseudomonadota > Gammaproteobacteria > Vibrionales > Vibrionaceae > Vibrio > Vibrio profundum. The sequence goes on along the minus strand of NZ_JAKJTA010000027.1, from coordinate 34,625 downwards.
CCGCAGGAGCCGATCTAAAACTTTTTTCTGACGGTGATAAAACAGTCGCAGTTGAAATGGCGATGGCCTTTGGTCAAGCCTTTGAAACACTATCGGCGTTTCGCGGTGTGTCGATTGCCGCGATCAACGGATATGCGATGGGGGGAGGCTTGGAGGTGGCATTAGCTTGCGACATTCGTGTTGCAGAAGAACAAGCAATCATGGCGCTGCCTGAAGCCAAAGTGGGTTTGCTTCCTTGTGCGGGTGGTACGCAAAACCTGACCGCTCTTGTCGGAGAAGGTTGGGCGAAGAGGATGATTCTCTGCGGTGAACAAGCAACGGCTGAGAAGGCACTGCAAATTCGCCTTGTTGAAGAGGTAGTTCCCCGTGGTCAAGCGCTAGAAACGGCGATTGCATTGGCTGAATCGGTTGCCAGCCAATCACCATCGTCGGTGACGGCGTGTAAAGCTTTAATTCAACAGACACGTACAACACCGCTGCAACACGGGCTGATCAAAGAGCGCGAGTATTTTGTTGAATTGTTTGATACTCAAGATCAAACCGAAGGCGTCAGTGCCTTTTTAGAAAAGCGCTCGCCAAATTGGAAGAATCAATGAGCGAATAATGGCTGAAGTTCGAGTGGGTAGGGCGCGAGACGGCCCTATTCATATATCGAACAGAAAAGTACAAGGGAAGTGAGGAGGTTATATGACAGCCAATGTGAGTTTCAACGAACTATTGTGCGCTGACAATCGTTCGAAAATAGGTTTAGCAACGTTAGATAATGCAAACTCTCTTAATGCGTTAACTTTCGATATGCTCGCCGAGCTGCACGATAAGCTAGATCAGTGGCAAAGCGATGACTCTATCGTTTGTGTGATGTTGGAAGGTGCTGGTGAAAAGTCTTTCTGCGCTGGCGGTGATGTGCGCACCATGTATCACGTGATGAAAGAGAAAAGTGCCACAGATATTCAAAGTTTTTGCACTCGGTATTTTACCCTTGAGTATCAATGTGATTTTTTAATTCATACCTACAGTAAACCTATTATTGCATGGGGCGATGGCATTGTGATGGGCGGTGGCATGGGACTCTTTATGGGCGCTAGCCATAAAGTCGTGACACAAAAAGCGCGCTTAGCCATGCCCGAAGTTACCATCGGCCTTTACCCAGATGTTGGCGCTACGTGGTTTTTAAATCGTTTAGAACCGGGAATTGGCTTATTTTTAGGTCTTACCGGAGCAAGCGTCAATGCAACCGATGCCATGGCGGTGAAACTTGCGGATCACTTTTTGACCTCAGAGCAAAAAAGCTCGGTGCTGCAAGAGTTGCAACAGGAAAACTGGCAGGAAGGGCAAGAACGAAAAGAGTTGGTGAGCCAGATTCTGAATCATTTGTCTCAGCAAGTGATTGAGCAAAGTCCGAATAGTCATTTAATGCCGTTCTTTTCGCAGATCCAAACCGCGTGTAGCGGCGAGGAGCTCGCTCAAGTTGTACAAAACATTTGTGCTATCGACGGCCAAACGCCTTGGCTTGATGCCGCGAAACAAACTCTACAAGCAGGTAGCCCTATCACGGCGCAAATCTGTTTTCGTCAAGTGACCCAGTGCCAGCAACTTTCTTTGGCAGATTGCTTCCGCCTTGAGTTGAATTTGTCGGTGCAAAGCAGCGTATTAGGTGAATTTCAAGAAGGGGTGCGCGCTAGGCTGATCGACAAAGACAACGAACCACATTGGCAGTACAAAGGTGTTGAACAGGTTGATAAAAAGGTGATTGATAACCTTTTCCAACCACTGTGGCCGGAAGAATATCATCCACTTGTCACTTTAGGCAATCGCTAAACGCAAAGTTAATTTTATAGAGGAATTCGTTATGACGACGGTAGCATTTATCGGGCTGGGAAACATGGGCGGCCCAATGGCACAAAACCTACTCAGCGCAGGAATGAGTGTGCAGGTGTTTGACTTGAATAAGTCGGCAACTCAAGTGTTGCAAGCAGCGGGAGCGACGGTAGCGCCGTCGTTGCCAGAAGTGATTTCCGGTGCCAGCGCAGTGATTACTATGTTGCCAGCAGGTAAGCATGTACGTTCGGTGTATTTGGGAGCCGAAGGAGGGGAAACAGGACTGCTTGAGTTAGTTAAACCGGGCACGTTTTTGATTGATTGTTCTACCATTGATCCCGAATCCGCTCGCGTAGTGGCAAAGGCTGCGATGGAAAAAGAGTTAGAGTTTGTTGATGCGCCGGTGTCGGGGGGCGTTGCTGGTGCTAAGGCCGGCACACTGACCTTCATTGTCGGTGGTACTCAGGCCGGCTATGAGCATGCCCAAGGTATTTTGCATCATATGGGCAAAAATGTGTTTCATGCGGGGCAAGCGGGCGATGGGCAGATGGCCAAAATTTGTAACAACCTGATGTTGGGGATTTTGATGTCGGGTACGTGTGAAGCGTTAAATCTGGGGATTGAAAATGGCCTAGACCCGAAAGTGCTTTCCGACATTATGTTGCAAAGTTCGGGACGTAACTGGGCATTAGAGCTCTACAACCCTTGTCCAAACGTGATGGAAACCGCCCCCGCCAGCAATCAATACCAACCAGGCTTCATGAGTAAACTTATGCTTAAAGATCTCGGGCTAGGGATGGACGCAGCGGCGCAAAGCCAATCGGCGACACCAATGGGTGCACTTGCGCGCAACCTGTATGCAATGCACAACGCTAACGGCAATGAAGAACTCGACTTCTCAAGTCTATTTGAGTTTTACCAGCGTCAGCCAAAATCCTAACAGGGTATAAGGAGCACAGTAATGGAATTGAAAAATAGTGTGATTGCAATTACGGGCGCTGGACAAGGGTTAGGCCAAGCGATGGCGCTTACGTTGGCTGAATGTGGAGCCAACCTTGCCTTGCTTGATCTTAACCAGGATGGATTGGAATCGACTCAGCAGCAATGTTCCGAGTTTGGTGTGCGTGTTTGTAGTTACGTACTTGATGTGACACAAGAGTCACAAGTGGAACAAACTTTCCAAAGTATTAAGAACGATTTTAATCGTTTAGATGGACTTGTGAATAGCGCAGGAGTATTGCGTGATGGCATGCTAGTGAAAGAAAAAGATGGCGTGCTGAGCAAAATGTCACTAGAGCAATTCAACATGGTGATGAACGTGAATGTCACTGGCACCTTTTTGTGTGCGCGTGAGGCTACTACTACAATGATTCAAACTGACAGTAAAGGGGTGATCATCAATATATCGAGTGTGGCGAGATCGGGGAATATTGGTCAAACCAACTACGCTGCATCTAAAGCTGCCGTCGCAACCATGGCGACTTGTTGGGGCAAAGAGTTAGCGCGTTATGGAATTCGAGCAGCGGCGATTGCGCCGGGAGTGGTACAAACGGCGATGGCTGAGCAGCTTAAGCCTGAAGCTATCGCAAGGCTTGAGAAAATGATCCCTGTTGGGCGAATTGCTGAGGCCAGTGAAATGGCGCACGCTGCTAAGTATATTTTTGAGAATGATTACTTCACTGGGCGCGTTCTAGAAGTTGACGGCGGCATGCGCATGTAGTGAAAGCTGGTTATGCATGAACCAACTGAACTCAAGTTAGGCGTACATCTGGGTGTGCGCTTTTTTGTTTCTTTGATTACGATGAGGCCTACCGAGAATGCGCAAACAAACTTCTAGCGGCGCATCAATGAAAGTAGCCTCTTACTGGAGTGTCTATACGCTTCTGACTTCGATATTATTTAGATTAGCTCTCATTAAATTTCGTTATCGAAGGTAGTCTTTACAGGTTTTGGCCATGGAGTCGCTAAATTTAGCACAATGATGGCCGTCTGCTGTTTTGCTTAAGCAGTTTGACATACACATATTAAATCTTTCGGTTTCCTGACCATTCTTCCAATAAGTGCCACCCCCTACGGATGAATGGGCGCAACCAACTAAAAAAGTAATTGCGAAAATACTAATAAAATATTTCATAATTTCCTCTGTATCAATGCCCAATCCAATTGTCACAGTATGGCTGAACGTTTCTGTGGTATTTGACACAATCACCAGTGCCTCCCTCAAACGTCGTACAATGTGTATTACATTTTCTCTTGCTCCACGTTCCTTGAGGACCCCAACCATGGCTTTCATACCATGTATGGCCAGTACAACCCGATAGTACGAACGTCAGAGATAGATAGATAATACACTTCATGTAAACTTCCACTTTGTGTAATGGTCAGTTGGTATTAGTTGCCAGTACCTATGGATATGTACAGTATATGGAAATGTACACATGCTCTTACAACTAGTCAGGGCACCTTCTTAAATAGGTTAGCTGATAAGAGACAGATCACATAATCATGTGTTAAATAAATTTAGTTGATCTCTACTTGGGTGGGACGCTATGGACGCAGTGATTGTTTAGAAGAGGGAGTTATATCTGGCTCAATACTAAGCTCCCTTATCATCGAGTAACACGAGCGAACTGTACTTATCTCGAGGCCTCTAAATCAGATGCTGTCTCGTTGCATGTATCGGTGTTGACGTCGAAAATGTGGCCTACTTTTCCGTCATGTCCACTCACGGCTATCGTGACCTGCGCTTGCATGTCTAAATCTTCCTCAATTTCTGGTTCGTTACAAAACGTGTTAAGCATTGAAGTGGATTCTGAGCGGTGGCTGAAAAAGATGTTCACGTCTTCGCTGCTAAAATGAGTCATCGTGTAGTAGAGGTAGAGCTCGTCACCATTGGCCTTTGCGCCATCGGTTCTGATGCCTGAAGTGTCGGTGCTTGGTGCTCTGGCGTTAACACGTTGTGCTTGCTGAGCAATGAACTCGCTGGTGCTGATATCGGTGTTGGAATGGGTCGCACATGCAGAAAGCGCCAAGCTCCCGGCAATGATCAATAGTTTTTTCATGTGAAGAGCTGAGCCAATAAAGGCCATATTTGAATGATGACGAATGCGTTAAAACTTATCAGTATTTTGAGGTGGAGTATACTCCAATAGGAGAGTTACTTTTGTGTCGATAAATAGTGATAGAGAAGTTGGTATACTTTGTCTACGCTTGTTCGAACAATAGGCTTAACCACGAAACTATCCATGCCTGCTTGATAACATTCTCGCTCTGTTTCCGTTAATGCACTGGCAGTAAAGCCAACAATATAGCTACGGTTATCATTTTGCATTGCCCGTAGTCTTCGCGAACATTCATAGCCATCAATATCTGGCATCAAGCAGTCCATTAATATTAAGTGGTAAAATGTGTTCTGGCATTTTTCGAGTGCTTCTTCTCCACTGGACGCGAGTTCAATCGTCACATCTTCTCTTTCGAAAAAACGCTCTGCGACAACGAGATTGAATCTGGTGTCGTCGACAATCAAAACTTTAACGTCAGTGAATGCAATGGGTATATCTAGGTTGTCCGAAGCGTCGGCAGGGGGGGCTTCTGCGCTCGCGGGCTTAGCGGTTAAATTGAAATAGAAGCACGAACCTCGACCAACTTCAGAAGATACTTGTAACTGCCCACCTATCATTTCGACTAACTTGGCGCATATTGGTAGACCTAATCCGGTTCCCCCATATTTGCGTGTTGTGCTTGAATCAGCTTGAGTAAATTTATCGAATATATGTTTTTGCTGATCAGCTGTTAGCCCAATGCCCGTATCGATCACCTCTATCCATAACTGGTCGCTTAGTTCACGATCTTGTTTGAGGACGACCGTGATGCGTCCTTCATCGGTGAATTTAAAGGCGTTGCTCAGCAGATTCACCAAAATTTGTCGGTAGCGAGTGTCATCAATGAGCACTCTATGTTTGCTGGCGAGAGTGTTTTCGAAGGTTAGTTGGATATTTTTTTTATCGCTTTGTAAGCGAAATGATTCAACGGCCCCAAACGTTGTGTCTATGATATCGACTTCGACAAGATCGAGAGTCATTTTTCCCGACTCAATCTTTGAAATATCTAGTATATCATTGACGATGGCGAGTAATTGTTTCGCAGATTGTCTGGATAGTTTGATTAGGTTTTTTTGATCTGGATTCAGAGGGGTGTCTTGAACGAGTTCATTACAGCCGATAATTCCGTTGAGTGGTGTGCGCAGTTCGTGGGTCATGACAGCAAGGAATTCACTTTTCGCTTTCGAGGCCGCTTCGCTGAGCTCTTTCTCACGGGTAAGCTCGCTACTTTTTTCCTCTAACGTGTTCATCAACTGATTATAGGCGATAGCGAGTGACCCAAGTTCATCTTTCACATCAAACGTCTTTAATGCGTGTTCGGATAATATCGCAGATTGGGATACGTGTTGATTGAAAGCTTTTAGGGGGATGAGGATATTTCGGCGTATTATAAAAAATAGCCAGCAAGAAATAGACGAGAATATTGCGATCAAACTGATAATTAACGTATTAAATTGATTGGATAGTTCATGCTGTTCGTAGCTGGTATCTAACGCGAGATATACGGCGAGAGGCTCAGCAGGTAAATTGGTATTGAGTTTAAGATAAATTTTCTTCATAAACTTAAACGTGTCTTGGGTATTGCCACTGAATGAAATGTTTTGGCTATCTGCAGAGTTCGGGAAATATTGTCCAAATTCTGTTTTTAGTACGTGCGCGATATACTTGCCACGAATGCTATTAAAGTTTGAAGCCATAACCATTCCGTTCGATTGGCGAACGATCGCGATAAAGGCGACATTTTTATTGCTTCCGATGGAGTTGGTGATACGAATAATATTGGGTGTCGTGACTTTAGGTTCAATCGCAACCGTCAGTCCTTCTATCGTGTCGAGAGCGCGCTCTTTCAAGCGTTCATTGACGATGACTTTGATTCCAATACTGTCGATTAGAATCAAAGACATTGAAAATAAAAGAAAGCCAATACACCAAGGTATAAACAGTTTGTAAGTAATGCTATGACGTTTAGATATCATGGGTTCCAAACTTTTATTTTTGACAATGCATTTTCACAAGGGAAACTGATAGCATTGCTTTGTAGCAAGACTTGGCAAACCGCCTTGACGTTCTTTTCAATTTTCCCATCGCTCAGAATTCGCTCTTGCTCATTCTTGTCGAGTAATATCAGTCCTTCGAGAGCTTGCTGGAATTCGTTGGCTGTGGTGCCTTCTCGTTCCGCCATAATGGCATAAGACTCTTCTGGGTGTGTTCGCGCATACTCCAACACAGCCCCCCATGCTTGATGAAATTTATTTACCCACTCAGGATCATTTTTTATGACAGAGGCTTTGACGGCAACGATATCGATAATTGACTCGGGGATCTGGGAGCTATCAAAAATTTTATGGAAGTCTGGGTTGCGAAGCACCAATGTTGATGCTGGCGGGTAAGTGACTGCGGCGTCGATTTTCCTATTCGTTAACAGTGATTCGATTTCTAGCTGCTCAGAATTATCTAATTGGACGTCTTTAAGCTCCATCCCAGCTTTATTTAATGCCTCATACAAGACGTACATACCTAGAGAGCCAAGTTCCGCCGTTACCTGCTTTCCTTTTAAATCAGGAATGGATTGCACCGACTTATGGGCAACGATGACGTCTCCGCCGTTGGAGTAGTCAGGAATCAACACAATGCTGATCGGGTCTTCAGTCTGCCCTGCCGCGTGCACCAGTTCAATAACGGTTGATGTCATTCCATCAACTCGTCCTTGGACATAAATACGTTGTACGTCAGCGAGTGACGCCATTTCGACTAGCTCGATATTTAGATCAAACTGTTCAAAAATATTTTTCTGCTTGGCCAAATATAGGAATTCGTAGCCTGGCCATGGGTTGATAGCAATTCTAACGGGTTTATTTGAGGTGAACTTATCACACCCAGCAAGAACAACGATTGTAGCCAATAAAATCCATTTCATTTTGCTCTCCATTTTGCGAGACATCGGTCTAATTGTGAGGTGTCTATTTACTGGCTACCTATTTGCTTGCAGCTTACTCTAATAAATCCATCGATATAGCTTAAAGGGTAGCTTCTATCGTGCTGAAAGGGATAAAGTTTAGTTGAAACTATCATATTATTGGCCTTGAACACGCCGCGAGTGTACGTATATGCACGACTAAGCAAAAATGGGGCCGAGCAACAATGGATGAGAATATAGAATCACACTATCGCGAGGAAATGTGACGCAACTTATCTAACTTACCTATCTAGCATCTCTAACCTAACTATCTAGCCAATGTAACCAAAGCTCGGGGTGATCTAACCAAGTTTCAGGGAGAATCTCGTTTTGCCGTGCGCTGATTTGTTTCGCTTGTTCAAAGAGTTTGCCTCGTATTATGACAGCGACATTCAAAAGAATGCAGTAGCAGTGCACGTTATCGAGTGATTGGTTACGTACGAGGGTTGAAGCCGCGAGACTGTTTGTTTGGTTCATCGCGGGGGATTCGCTGAGCTTGTCTTGGAATGTGAAGACAAGCTCGGTTACTTTTCGCCCAATTCGGATGGTGTCGAAATGACACTTAAAGCTAGCGTGGGCATTGATTTCATTGAGGGACGGTGCGAGGACAAACCGCGAAAAATCGGCGAAGTTGCTTAGTTTGTTGTTCGGAAGGCATAAAGAATCGCGAATTTCATTGATGTTGACGCGGTACTGAGATTGCCCAGAAAAATAACGATTGGCTAATGGCTGATATAGCGCGTTGGAGTATTTACCGCTGAAATAAGCTTGCAGAAGAATTTGTTCAAGGTATTTCGGGTGCTGAAATATACGCTGGCATAGGGGTGAAAATTGATAACTAAACCGATCGCCTGCCAAGTATACAATTTGAAACAGCGGTGTTAGCCCCCAGTAGTGTTCACCTTCTTCATGCCAGGATACTTCAACACTCACTTCCCCTAGGGTGACGAACGTTTCGCGTAGCGTATTAGCGCTAGGAACCCCTTCAAATAGTTCGGAGAGTTCTTGGTGTTTAACGAGGTAAGTGCTATCTAGAGCGTCTGTATTGAATGCTTTGAGTAGTAGATAGTTGAATAGCCTGCGCGCTTTTAGGCGTAGGTTATTACCGTGATTTACTTTGAGATCAAGTTTGGTTGTAAAAGATGGTTCAGGTGCTGGCATTAATTATTGCGAATGTTAATCAGGTAATGTTCGTAATATACACATTAATATTCGTCGCGCAATTTCTCTAGGTCGAGTACACCAGTTTCAATATCTAGCTCGGCACATACAGAACACTAACTTATCACACTAACGGACAGTACTAACGAATAAGTACGAACGGACGCTAACGCATAGCCTTGAACGTACTGCTCATGTCATTTGATGTTGCTGGTTTGAAGACTTTGATTTTTCTAACTACTCTATTTATGAGATAGATCTCTTATTGAAGTAGAAGAAACACTGTTTTTGAGGGAAGAAGGGCGACTCTCTAAAGTTACATGAGCAGTTAGTTACATGAACGATGCACTACACGAACGATGTACAAGGGAAATGACATGCAAGGGTTTCATATTGGGTTACTTGGGCGATTGATGCTACCTAGCGTCTTGTGTTTTGTAGCTCTGATTGTCGGATTTTTGATTTATATTCCCTCTGTGATAAGAGATAACGCTGAGGTAGAGGCGGTCAGCTCTGCTCAGAAAACAGTAAACCAATTCAAACTGCTACGCGGATACTATGCTAAGAATGTGATTGGTCCAGTATTAAGAGGGTCAAACCTTAAACCATCAATTAATCATGCCAACGATGACAAGGCAGTCCCTCTTCCTGCCACTATGATCCATGATGTCAGCCAGTTACTCGCCAAGAGCGGTGCTAACAGCATACAGTTGTCCTTATACAGTCGTTATCCATTCCCCAATCGTAAATCTCGCCAGCTGGATGAATTTCAAAAACGAGCGTGGGACACATTGAATAGCAACCCTAAAGAAGTCGTGAGTACAACGGAAGTCAGAAATGGTCAAACTTGGATGCGGGTTGCAATCGCCGATACCATGGCCAATCAGAGTTGTGTTAACTGTCATAATCGCCACCCTGAAACACCTAAAAATGATTGGAAGCTTGGTGACGTGCGTGGTGTGTTAGAAGTTACCACACAGATTGAAGACAACTTAATCCAAGGCTCTATTATTAGCTATAAAATTGTTGGGGCGCTGGCCGTTGCGAGTATTATTATCATTTTCTTTATGGTGCTGACCTATCGCACCACTATTCGTCGTAAATTGGTTGCCGTCAGTTCGGCCCTTGAGGATATTGCCGGAGGAGAGGGCGATCTGACGCAAAGGCTAACAGTTGAAGGAAAAAATGAAATTAGTGATATTGCGGTTCAGTTCAACAAGTTTGTGGACAGACTGCATAGTATGATGACGCAAATCATTTCCAATACGACTCAAGTTAATCAATCGGCTAGTGATATTGTCGATAATGCAAAATCGTCTTCGGATAAATTGTCTGAACAGATTCGAGCGACTGAACAGGTAGCTCAATCAATCGAAGACGTTACCCATAGCTCTCAAGAAATTGCTTCTGGCGCAGGTTTGTCGGTCGAGCATGTCACCAATGTAGACAAAAGTACTCATCAAGTGAAAGAGAAAGTGGACATCACTTCGCAATCAATTTCACAGTTATCTACCGATCTAGAAGAAGCATCCGAGCTATCGGTTCGCTTAGCCAGTGAAAGTGAGAAAATTGGTTCCGTGCTGGAAGTTATCCAAACTATTGCAGAACAGACTAATTTACTGGCTCTTAATGCGGCAATTGAGGCCGCTCGGGCAGGTGAGCAAGGTCGAGGCTTTGCTGTGGTAGCTGATGAAGTACGTGCTCTAGCAAGCCGAACTCAACAATCTACAGAAGAAATACGAGATATTATTGAGAAAGTGCAAAGCGGGACCAGTGAAACGGTTCAAGCCATGGAAAAAGGGTGTAGCCGTGCCAGTGATAGTGCTCTCTTAGTACAAGAGGCCGGCGCGCTACTGATACCGATTACCGAATCTACAGAAGAAATAAGCAATATGAGCCACAGAATATCAGCGGCTTCGGTTGAGCAAAACAATGTATCGTCGGAGATTAAAGATGCGATGCAGAATATTATTGTTATGTCGGGGCAGTCGGATCAGTCTTCGCAGCAAATCTTGGCAAAAGCTCAGCAGCTCTCAGAACAATCGGAATTCTTATTGAATACCCTAAAACAATTCAAGTTGTAACCCACCGGCTAAGAATTAAGAGCCCTACCGGGCTCTTATTTTTTGGATGTTTTATCCCTCAAACCCAGAAACACCTAATGGCGCGCCCAGACCCGTCACTAAATCGTAACCTGGTTGTGCATATTCATGTAACTTGTTCGATCCTGAAGTGACATCATACCAACTAGAAGCAGGGGCACTGTAGATTTTCTCTAACATTTGGTAAGACGTTAGGTTAGAAGAGACGTCGGCGTTAGCAATGATAGCGGCTAGGATTGGCGCAGCAGCACTTGTACCACCAACAACCTGCCATCCGCTGCTGGTGTATACTGACACGCCACTTGCAGGGTCAGCATCGGCAGATAAATCTGGTGTGCCTCTCATGCCATTGAGCATGCTATGAACTTTGGCGTTATTAATTTGGTACTGTGGTTCATATTCATAAGAACTGGCTCCGCCATTACCGCCCCAATTAGAATAAGTATCATAGCTCCACGCAACTTGGCTACCATCAGAAAGTATCTTGGTACCTCCTGCTGCAATAACGTTTGGCGACGTTGCTGGGTAGCCTGATTGACCTCCATCGTCACCCGTAGATGCGACATATACAGTTGGATTATCAAAGTAGCTGTCCTTTGAGCTGTCGCTACGTGAATCTTGACCACTCCAACTCATAGAAACAACCCCGCCACCATTGCTTTCTACGATTTGGGTTGCCACATTGACCGCATCAAACATATCGTTAAAACTGGCTGTTGCCGCTTCGACCAAAACGACTTTGGCCGCTGGAGCCATAGCGTGCGCCATTTGCACATCCAGATCAGCCTCACCAGCCCATCCAGCGTTTGCTTGAGGCTTGGTGCCTGATGCATAAACTACAGAAAAATCCGCTTCAGGAAGATCAAATGTTTGCGAATAATGACTTAATTTCGCTGCCGCGTTGACGTCATGATAAGCGTCAACGATGGCGATTGTCTTCCCCGCGCCACTTGGTGTGATTTGATAAACAGCATGTAGTTTACTCGGGCTCACACCTTGTGGGGATGCTGTATTGGCACCTGCTAAAGGAGCCACATATAAAGTGTTGGTATGTGCCATTTGTTCCGCAGGAGAGCTGCTGGCTGTCAGTGCCTGTGGCGAAACAGGCGTTTCATTTGTGCTAGGGCTAAATACACGTAAGCCATTGACTTCTTTGTATGTACCGTAAGCGAAAATAGATTGTTGATCCGATTGTGATTTAGATTGTGATGTTGTGTGGTCTGCAGCAAATGTATTAAAGCATGTAACAGTTAACGCAATACTAATGCTGACATTAATCGGTGACCTTTTCATTTAATATACTCCTGAGTAAATTATTTGTTCGTATCTAATAAATATTCAATTTGATCGCAGATATTTGAATCATATATCGAAATAAAGGAATTTTTATTCGTTCAACCTAAATTCGAGGATTCTACATATGGCTTAATTAATAGATAAATAAAGGCCGAAGCACTGATTTGGCTAGCTAATGAAAAGTTAACATCGCCATTATTTACCTATAGATGGTGGTGTTATTCTATTTCCATCTATAACGTATTCTTAATTAAGTACTGAAATCTAGATAAATAGAACACATAATTACAACAACGTCTTTCAAAAACTAAACAGACTATCTTATATGCAACAAGAGTCGCACTTGTTGATGAAATTACAGCCTAATTTTTCCAATCGACAGAGTGAGTTTGGGGGTAAGCTTCGTTTCCATTGCTTCACGATTGCTCTAAAAAAGTGGTCAAACGTTATTGTGGAAAGTATTCCTTATCAAAATTATTATTCACTGAATGCATTCGTTATTTAAATCAATTCGTTCTTGAAAGCAATTTGTTCTTGAAAGCAATATTTATTGAAACTAATGCGTTATTGAAATCAATCCGTTATTGAAACCAAGCAAACTCTGCCGTTACGTGATAGCTACACAACTAGAGGAATTACGCTAGTGGTCGATCAATTACGAGAAGTGAGTTTTATTACTCGCATTTTGCTTTGATTCAGATCATGATAGCCGCCTTTTGTTTATTATTACGAGAAACCCATTTTCATTCTCGTGATGTGTGGAGGAGTATCTATGAGTTTTTTAAACCTGATGTTGAGCTTTTTAGCGATTGGCTTGGTTGGTGGGTTTCAGTTTGGGCTAATGGGAATTGGGACTGGATTGCTTGCTCTGCCGATATTGCTGTATTTGTTGCCTTTAATGGGGATCTCTCCTGATTTGGTGGCCAGTGTTTCTATTGCAACGGTGTCTGCGACGTTGGCCCTGACGTCTGTTTCCGCAGTGGTGAGTCATCTGCGCTATAAAACGATTCATTGGTCTTTGGTGCGTAAACTGGCGCCAATGGGCATTGTTGGGATCTTCAGTGGTGTCGCGCTCAATGCTTATTTGCCCGTAGAGATAAGCCGTAAGGTATTGGCATCTTTGATTATTCTAATCGCGGTGAAAATGCTATTGGAAACCTGCCGTTCTGAGGAAGCTGATAAGCGTCGGCCTCTACCCAATTACCTTCACGGAGCGGCATGGGGATTAGGGGTGTTTACTGGCATGGTGGGCATCGCAAATCTTGTTTTATTGCCTTTTTACAACCACTACTTAGGTATGAAGAAGGCGATTGGCACTGCGATGGCGTCGTCTTTGTTGTTTCTTACGGTGACTTGTTTGATTTATGTGGTGTTGGGTGCTTATCGCGGCGTTGGCGCACAAAACCCATATCTAATTGGCTATATGGATTGGCCCGCAGTGTTGGCGATGGCGTCTGCGGCGTTATTGAGCGCTCCATTAGGGGTTAAGCTAAGCCATAAACTGCCTGTGGCAAAATTGAAAATTGCCGTCTCCTTGATGATTTTGGTTGTCGCATTGAAACTGTTTTTTTCTGCCTAACGGGTGCATCAGGAACGGGTGACAAATTAAAATCAGCCGCCAGAAGAGGACATCCCTTGTTCTCGGTTGACGGGGCAAGGTTGCAGTTGGCAATGTTTAGAAAGTGCTTGTTTGCTCGTCGGTGTGGTTAACTCTAAAACACTACTCTGAATATCTTGGTTATGCGGTGCTATAAGAGCGGCACATTGAATAGCTTTAATTGATTCTAGGGTGCAGCCTTGCGCCTTTAATACAAAAGCGTAGTTGTTCCAAAGCTGCGCGTATGTGGCAGTTTGGGGCCGGCCACTCACTTGTGGGATGTCGCGAGTACTCAATTGAGCTAGATCCTTAATGTGAGTTAGCCCGCTCACCAAGGCTTGCTCAGATTGTTTTAGCTCATTTTTCTGATATAGGGTATTGGCTAGTGCCAGCCATAGCAAAGGCTCTTGCGGCCATTTTATAAGCGCCGTTCGATAGGCGAGAAGTGCAACATCTGGGTGAGTTTTGCTAAGATCATGGACGGCTTTGGTATACGAAAATGGATTGGCGGTTATCGGGATTTGATTTGGTTTAGCGGCGACCATCGCCCAATAGCGAGCCCTAGACCATGTGGCTTGGAAGGTTGAGATTGGGATAACATGGCGCTTTATTTCTCCCGATCTAAGCATCACGGTTTTGGCGTCTAAGTCATAACCAACAACGACAGCAAAGTGCCATTGTGGGAACCAACTGAACCCGAGATTTTGCATTACTAAGACAGATGTCCCATTGGCGATTTCAGTGAAAATTGCGCTGAGTTTACCTTCTAATAAGTAAGGAACCCGCTGATATCGTCGGGTGGTGGCGATTAAATCAATGGCTAATGTTCCTTGCCTCTTAGGCAGGTAGACATAAGGTTTTAGATCATTTGGAGAAGTAATTACGTCAGATTGGGTGAGTATGGTTGCCAGTGCCGCTGGACCACATTGATAGCGGTCTTGTGGAAAAAAGGGCGTGCTAATCAACTCAACTTTGTTGGGGAGTGGGGTGTCGCCGTGAAGGGTGTTGTAGTGGGGTGTTTGATGACTACAACCCGCTGTTAGCGTCAAGATCAATACGTAGAAGGTTCCTCGAATATAATCAAAGCGAGCCGCTATCAAGTAATTGGCCTAACAAATGGGAAAACGTCCGTCGCGCCTAAGGCGTCGGTAATCACGAAGACAATAAAGATGATCAATAGCGTGCCGACAATTCCTTCTCCAGCCGGTAATTCATCAATCTTTTTGTTGAGCATGGCAATTTCGACGTCACTCATGTGACGAATCCTTTCGGCGGCTAAGTCGGCATCAAGACCATAATGAACTAACTGTTGCTGTAATTGTTTGTTTTTAAGAGCGGAGAGTAGGTAAGCGCGATCAATCTGGGTTTGCTCCGCTTGCAGTGCCTGAGGGGTCGTGATCATGGCAGATTGCGCAAAGGAAATTGGCATCATCGCCATGAATGTGGTGATGAGTGCGGTTAGGGCTCTGTTCGGCTTTCTCATTATTGTCTCCTTGCGCTTACCTTGAAAGGTTTACAGATCTTGGAGCCAAACCAAAATTGTGTCGTTTATTGCTGAGATCTAGGTAAGTATAGGAAAGAAAGCTCACACGGCAACGTCAGTTTCCTCAGAACTCGTTTGACGAAATTTTCACGTGTCTAGTGTTTCAATGCTCGCATTACTACCTTAACTTCAGTTCGAGACCATGAGACGATTCGCCCAACTTGCAATTATTACTACGACTTTAGTTATCACAGCCTGTACCAGCGATATGAATCTCTCCACTAAACCCAATGATGCCGACATAAAATTGTTCGATAGTCATAATCACCTGTTAAAGGAATCTCACGGTCAGATGGAATATAAATTAAAGCGTGGGGATGGGTATTGGAAAGGCGCGGATTACACTATGACGATTAGTGAACCGGGATATCAGACGCAAACAATAAAAATTGGTCATAAAGTCAGCTATTGGCGACTAGGTTTACCTGTTGTTCTAGGTGGGCCAGTTGGGGTCTTCATTGTACCGCCAACCACGGGCAGTATGTGGGTGCTTAAAACAGACGATGGCCAAAAACTAGGGAAAATGAACATCAAGTTAGAAAAGAGTGCCGTAGTACAAAGTTGAACTCAGGGCCACCGGCTCCCACATGCCTTACACAAAGAGTGATGTATAAGTTAGTGTCATGCTTTATATGAAACTTTCAATGGCTAGTCGCTAGTTGACTATCTTTCGCTATTTTGGTTGGGAGGAATGATCATTGTCTATACTGAATGGAAGCGACAGCATACAACGGAAACACTTATGCAAAACAAAAATGTTCATGGACTTTACAACCTAGAAGTGAAAGGACGGTTTATCATTACTACGGGTTATGGTGCGTGGAATATGGAATGCGCATTGATGTTTGGAGATGATATGAAGCGAATTATCGAGAGCTTCGATTCTCAACCTTGGGGTGGGATCCTTGATATTAGAAAGTGGGAATTAAGCCCTCCTGAGTGCTGGACAGAATTTAATGAACAGCGAGAATTCTGGATTACGCAAAATTACCAAGTAGAGGCGATTGTGTATAATTCTAAAGTGCAAGAGGGCGTTGCGAAAAAAAAACGCTATCGGCCTGGTGAATTAAATACTTTTGAGTTTGACGATTATGATGAAGCCTTTAGTTTCTGCACAAAAGAAGCAAAAAAACTGTCTATTCCAATCGGCTAGTTCGGGTTTTATTTTTAATCTTTGATTGTATTTAGACAAGCCTGACGTGCTTCTTCGTAATCGAAAAATGGCTGCATGATGTTACCCTCATTTAACCCTTGTTCTATAGCAAACTGTTGTATCTTTCTTGCAAAGACTACCGCAAATAACAGGCAATTGTGCTCCGTCATCCATGTGATTGTTTCATTGGCGCTATCCCAAGAATCCAGTGAAGCCATGTCCCAATGCCTGCCGTCAACTAAAACAGCCCAATGAGTCGTATCTCCTTCGGGTGTATTCGCTAACTGCCTTTTCATTTCTTCAGCCCAAGCCGAATTTGCTTCTCCGTTTGTAGCACCAACCATAGTAGAATACAAAACTCTCCCCTTAAATTTCATGCTCCATTGTCCATGCGCCTTCAATGTTGTCATGTGGCTTCCTCGTTAATTTGCTTTCACGGCTTCTAAGTAAGCCACCTTTGAGTTATTAAAAAGTATAGAACTGATTAAAGTGAAGGGAGTATCTTTGATTGGCATGAAAGGGCTCAACGGCAGGCTTTAACAGGGCTAAAAATCAAGAAATTTCCCAATAGAATCTATATGTGCAATGTCAGTTCAAGCGACATTTCGGTTAAGCCCGTTGTCGTTGTTGATGTTGGCTTAAAGCCAAATGATTGATAGAGCTTTTTCGCAGGGTTGTCCTCATAGACCTTTAAGAGCAGCTGAGTCGATTGATGGTTTTGAGCTTGCTCCAACACCCATCGTAAACACTGTTGACCAATGCCGAGGCCTTGATACGTGGTTTCAAGTTGCAGGTCGCGTAAGTAGGTGGTCGATTCGACGTGGTTGATGCGAACCACGCCAGCGATTTTCCCGTTAACTCGCACGTCAAAGTTCTCTAACTCATGCCAAGTTACAATATAGCGTTCTGGATCCCAAACAACGCTGTGTTTGGAGAAGTAGGGAGCCATGTTTGTGCGCGTTAATTTCTCAGCATATAAGGCATCAACTGAAGTGACTAGCTGTATATCCATATACGATACGGTCGTTCGTCGTTTACTTTACTTGATGTCACTTAGCAGGCTTCAAAGCCTTCAAAGTTTGGAGACGTTAGGTAAATTTCTTTGCTGCTGCGAGCGTTGGCATGCGCTTTACGAAATGCCTCCGACTTTGTCCAGTTTTCAAATGCTTCACGGGATGCCCAAGTTGAGTGGGAAGCAAACAGGGTATATTCCTCAGTACTTGCACCTTTGAGTAGGTTGAATTCTTTGAAACCTTCGACCGTATCTAGGTAGCTGTCTCGATTTTTCCATAGTTCGACGAATTCGTCTTCACAGCCAAGGCGAATTTTGAAACGGTTCATTGCGATATACATAAGGACCTCTGATTTAGTGTTTTGATCACCATCATACCGAAGCTTGTATGGCGTGCGCAGTAATGAACCGTGTGTTTGTGATCATGGATTGCTTCTTGATAGAGAATGAGTTTTGGGCGTTTGAGCCGTAATGACTGAAGGGTCGATATGGCTCTCATATTCTGTTTCCTTGTCTACAATTTAATAGAGAGAAAGAGGAGGCTGGCTGCAATGGAAGTCCCAAAAAGTCATCATGGTAATTTTACTATCGAGACTCAAGGTCAGATTGTGACGGTGAAAAGCTTTGGAGCTTGGAACCAGGAAACGGTCGATGAATTTTGTACAGAGTTGATGGAAGCATCTCGGCCTTTATATGCCAAGCCTTGGTGTATGATTATTGATATGCGTGAATGGGGATTATGCTCACCTGAGGCATGGTGTAAATTTGATGAGACGTTAAAAATATTTTTGGGTCACAAGCTGATTTATCAGGCGCTTATCGCAGGTTTATCGATTCAACAGTATTTGTTAGAGAACCAAAAAAGTCGCACTAAATCACCAATCTTAGTCGAATTTGTCGATTCAATGGAAGGGGCATTTATGGCATGTGAACGGCAGCTAAAGTTGATGAAAAGTGAGAAATAAAAAGAGTGGAAAAGGCATAGAGGACAAATGATGGAGTACCCTAAAAGTCAGCATGGCAATTATAAAATTAGAGTAGAAGGAAAGGTCCTGTTTATTAAAGGGATAGGCTCGTGGAACCAAGAAACCGTCAACCATTTTTGCGCTTCATTGCTTGAGCTTATCAAACCGATTAGTGACAAACCATGGTGTATGATTGTTGATCTTTTGGAGTGGGAACTGTGCGCACCAGATGCTTGGGATGACTTTGACCGAGTTTTGGGCATATTTTTAGATAATGGCCTTATTTTTCAGGCGATAATGACAGATACCATCATCGCGCACCATTTAATGGAGCGGCAAAAAGACCGAGCGCCTTCATTGTTGAAGACCGAATTTCACGAGTCAGAACAAGCCGCCATTGCGGCTTGCGAAAAGTATCTAAAATTGGCATGAGTACCAACTCATTAGGTATGATAAGCATATATTGTAATAAATAAAATCGTGGTGAGCTTTTAATTTTGGGATTCGGCCTAATATCTGTTATTGCGACGTAACAGAATCAAAAGGAAAGGCGATGACAAACGAATACATACCACCAAAAGTTTGGACGATGAAGGATGAGGAAGGCTCGCAATGGTCGAGCACTAACCGACCAGACTCCGGCGCGAGACACGAAAAAACGCTGCCGAAAGGTACACACCCATTTCAGCTACATTCCATGGGCACACCGAATGGGCAGAAAGTCACCATCATGTTTGAAGAGCTATTGGCATTAGGGGTCAAAGAAGCCGAATACGACGCTTATATGATTCATATCGGTGAAGGCGATCAATTCTCTTCTGGGTTTGTTGAAATCAATCCTAATTCAAAGATCCCAGCTTTAGTGGATTATTCTGACGGTGAGCCAGTACGGGTGTTTGAATCAGCCTCAATACTGGTGTATTTGGCTGAAAAATTTGGTCACTTTTTGCCAACAGAGGTAAAAACTCGCACTGAAACCATGAACTGGTTGTTTTGGTTACAAGGCTCAGCCCCTTATTTAGGTGGTGGTTTTGGTCATTTCTATTCTTATGCAGACGTGAAACAGGAATACCCAATTAATCGCTTTGCTATGGAAGTGAAGCGCCAACTGGATGTGTTGGATAAGCAATTAGCAGACAATGAATTTATCGCGGGCGATGAATACACCATCGCGGATATGGCCACTTGGCCTTGGTATGGCAACTTGGTATTGGGTCGTGCCTACGACGCGGCTGAGTTCTTAGATGTGGAAAGTTACCCGCATGTGCTTCGCTGGGCAAATGCCATTTTGGCCCGTAGTGCAGTGCAACGTGGCCGAATTGTTAATCGCCCCATCGGAGAAGAGTGGGAGCAGTTAGCTGAACGCCATTCAGCTGCAGATATCGATGCGGTGCTGGCAAAGAAGCCAGCTGAATAAGCATGTAAGCCGATTGCGGGATAGAATTTCGCGTATGGTTTAGCCATGGTTCAGTTATGGCTCAGTTACGGTTAACCAGATAACCGCGCCGTTTAAATGCGCCAAGGTGACACTGTCACACTGGCGCATTTTTTATTGTCTACATATTTTGATAGCTTGGTCCGCCGCCTCCTTCGGGGGGCAGCCAAGTGATGTTTTGCGATGGATCTTTGATGTCGCAGGTTTTGCAATGCAAGCAATTGGCCGCGTTGATTTGCAGTTGCTCTTGGTTATCAACCTGAACGATTTCATAGACGCCAGCAGGGCAATAGCGTTGGCTAGGTTCATCAAAGCGGGGCAGGTGATTGTTCACAGGAATACTGCTGTCAGTAAGCAATAAATGGCAGGGTTGATTCTCTTCATGCTGTGTACCGGACAAATATACTGAGGATGGCTTGTCGAAGCTCAGAACGCCATCAGGTTTAGGATAAGTTATTGGCTGGCATTGACTGGTTTCGTCCAGATAGTAATGGTCGGGTGTGGCGTCTGATAATGTCCATGGTACACGGCGCTTAATCAAGGGTGCCCAAACATTGTGTTCCAGAGTCGCTAATCCCCCGCCAATGAGGTTGCCATATTTATGAATGCCTGAGCTGAAGTTACGCGCGCTATCAAGTTCTTTATATAACCAAGAGGCTTTAAACAGACTTTGGTAATCGGGCTCTCTGTTGCTGGTGTTTCTCGTTTCGGCATTCAATTGTTGGAAAACGGCTTCAGCGGCCAATAAGCCTGATTTCATTGCCGTGTGGCTGCCTTTGATTTTGGCGGAATTCAAGGTGCCTGCATCGCAACCAATGAGCAGTCCACCGGGAAATTGCTGCTTGGGCAATGAAGATAAGCCGCCTTTTGCAATCGCTCGTGCACCATAGGCGATCCTTTGGCCACCTTTTAGGTGTTTAGCAAACGCGGGGTGGTGTTTAAGGCGCTGAAACTCATCAAATGGGCTTAGGTATGGGTTGTGGTAGTTCAAGTCGACAATTAACCCTACCGTAATTTGATGATTATCGCAGTGATAAAGAAAGCTTCCTCCGCTGCTGTTAGACTCGGTTAATGGCCAACCAGCGGCATGAATAACTTGTCCAGCGTTGTGATCACTATCTTCAGGCATTTGCCAAATCTCTTTCAACCCGAGCGCATAGTGCTGAGGTTGCCTGTCTTGATCGAGTTGGTAGTGCTTAATCAGTTCTTTGCCTAGATGGCCGCGAGCGCCTTCTGCGAAAATGGTGTATTTGGCTTTGAGTTCAATACCGGGCTCAAAACTCGCTTTTTGTTCCCCTGATTTGTCTAAGCCCATATCTGAGGTATTAATCCCTGTGACCGCGCCTTCGCTGTCATAGTTGATGCTTGCAGCCGCAAAGCCAGGGAAAATTTCTACGCCAAGCGATTCGGCTTGCTCGGCTAACCAGCGACATAAGTTGGCAAGGCTAATGATATGAGTTTGGGGTGAGTTGTGCATTGGCGCAGGGGTGAACAGATGCGGCACCCTAATATGGTTATGTTCGCCGACACAGTAAATAAATTCATCGTGCTTTACTGATGTGTGAATGGGCGCGTCTTTTTCACGCCAGTCTGGGAATAGCTCATCAAGCGCGGTGGTTTCAAACAATGCCCCTGATAAAATGTGTGCGCCGACTTCAGAGCCTTTTTCTACTACGCATATCGAGAGCTCGTTTTTCGGTTGCTGTTGGTTTAATTGCGCGAGTTGGCAAGCGGCAGCCAAACCCGCAGGCCCAGCACCGACAATCACTACATCAAATTCCATGCACTCTCTCGTTGTCATGTAAAACTTCTCTTACGTTTGTTAAATCTATGTTTAAATATAATCCAGTTGACGTAAACGTAAACTTCGCTAAGCTCAAAAAGTGACATGGTTGCCGCTTTAAGTGCTGGATAAGTGCTAAGTGAGGTAACCGGCGGCAATAGATAATTAGAAAATGTCATATAAGTAGCGCTTTTATTTGTTTTGTTTATAGATATCCCAGCAACGATGACCAAAAGGAAGGACAGATTGTGAAAGTATTGGTAGCGATAAAACGTGTGGTTGACCCTTACGTAAAAGTAAGAGTTAAAAGTGATGGTTCAGGGGTAGAAACCAACAACGTGAAAATGACCATGAACCCGTTTTGTGAAATCGCGGTGGAAGAAGCGGTACGATTGAAAGAGGCTGGTCACGCTGAGGAAGTGGTGGTGGTTTCTGCGGGAGACAAAAGCTGCCAAGAGCAACTCCGCGCTGCATTGGCATTAGGCGCCGATCGCGCGATTCATGTTGATACTTCAGCTCCAGAGCCACTGGGTGTTGCCAAACTTCTGAAATCTTTGGTCGCCAAAGAACAACCAGGGATAGTTATGCTTGGCAAACAATCGATTGATACCGATCACAATCAAGTAGCGCAAATGCTCTCAGCGCTGACTCAGTATCCGCAAGGCACGTTCGCGTCGAAATTGGTGGTGGAAGGAGATTCGGTATTAGTGACCCGTGAAATCGATGGCGGCCTAGAGACGTTAGAGCTAGCATTACCAGCCATCGTCAGCACAGATCTGCGTTTGAACGAACCGCGTTATGCGTCGCTTCCGAATATCATGAAGGCGAAACGTAAACCGATGGAAGTGATCACGCCTGAATCGTTATCAGTCAATTTAGCCTCGACCCAACATATATTGGAAGTGATGACACCGCCAGCGCGAAAAGCGGGCGTGATGGTAAGCAGCGTTGCTGAATTAGTTGGCAAGTTGAAAGACGAAGCCAAAGTCATTTAATGGCATCTTAAACAGCTAAATTAATCACTTTCATTTCTCCATCATTAAGTGGAGCAGAGTAAAAAGTGGAGCGGAGTAAACAATGAACAAGAACAAACCAGCGATATTAGTCATTGCAGAACACGATAATAATAAATTGTCGTTAGATACCCTACGCACCATAAAAGCGGCAAGCGAGGTTGCCACTCATGAAGTTGGCGCGCCAATACATGTGCTGGTGGCGGGCTATCAATGTGGCGCTGTGGTTGAACAACTTACTGGCGTTGCTGGCATCAACGAAGTATTGGTCGCGGATAGGGAGGAGTATCAGCATCAGTTGGCTGAAAATGTTTCCGAACTACTGGCAGGTCTCGGTAAAACGTATAGCCACTTACTTGCCCCAGCAACTACTTTTGGCAAAAATCTGATGCCGCGTGTCGCCGCCTTGCTCGATGTGGGCCAGTTGGCAGATATTGTTGCGGTTGAGTCTTCCGATACCATTATTCGACCTATCTACGCTGGCAACGCGCTTGCCAAAGTGCAATCGCTAGATCCCATCAAAGTTATCACGGTGCGCAGTTCAGCATTCGATGCCGCGGAGTGCGGCAGTAGCCGAGATGTGACCGTCACAGCGGTAGACGCAGTCATTCGATCGGATAAATCTCGTTTTGTTTCGCAGCAAAAAACGGAAAGCACACGGCCAGAGCTGCCTGCTGCCAAAGTGGTGGTGTCAGGTGGGCGAGGCGTTGGCAGTAAAGAGAACTTTGTTTTAGTCGAATCGCTTGCAGATAAACTGGGCGGCGCGATTGGCGCATCAAGAGCCGCGGTGGACGCGGGTTTTGTTTCCAATGACTTGCAAGTTGGCCAGACAGGAAAAATTGTTGCCCCAGATCTGTATATTGCCGTTGGTATTTCTGGTGCAATTCAACATCTAGCAGGGATGAAAGATTCCAAAGTGATCGTTGCCATCAACAGCGATCCGGAAGCGCCAATCTTCCAAATTGCCGATTATGGCCTTGTCGGCGATTTGTTTGAAATCATGCCAGAACTGGTGAACGCGTTAGACTAGCTTTCTCTCATACACATTTCAGCAAAGTACATTTTAGCCAAACACATTTCAGCTAAACATATTTCTCCCGCAAGGCGAGCCGCCCTGCGGGAGCTTGATGAAAAACCAGCCACATTAAAAACAGATCCCCACCTCAATCTGTTTATTTAGACGAGTTTTTTACCTGCCGACGAAATGACTATGAAAAACGTCATTATGCCTATGATTTTAGTGATATAGCACCTTAAAACTCTGATATATTGCGCCTTATTTTTGCAACTTAGGCCAAGTTTTCATGACTGTAACTGTCAATGCCGATGGATTGAGTGTCGTTCACCAAGGTTCGGGTGGAGAAGCCAACTCAACGTTGCCAGATGTCTGCCTAACAAGTATCGGCCCTGCGGTGGTGCCGATCCCCTATAGCAACAATGCGAAATCCTCCGATCTTGCAGGAGGCTCTACCACGGTGACAATAGACGGTGGCCATAGCATTGCTATTCAAGGCTGCACATTCTCTAAAAGCACTGGGGATGCTGATGGCGACAAGAAAGGGATATCATCGGGCACGGTTGAAGCAGAAGCCGAGTTTATCACTTGGTCGCCAACGGTGAAGATCGAAGGTAAAGGCGTGTGCCGGAAAACCGATCAGATGAAGATGAACCATGGCAACACCCTGTGTTTAGGCGGAGTGCAAAACCCAACCGTTCATGTTGATGAGGAGCCGGCCGATACCTATGACTTGCGCCTTGATGTGTACTACCCCGATGGCCATGGCCTAGCTGACGCGCCTTTTGAATTAGTGGATGCATCGGGAGCCAAATTAGGCTCGGGCACGTTGGATGACTTGGGTTTAGCAACAGTAACCGATTTAGACAGTGGCCGAGTGCAACTCAAAGTGAAAGAAAGCGCCGACGATTTTGTGGTCGCAGAAGTGCGCAGAGACAATGCCCGTTATCAGCCCACACTCAGCGACCCTGATTTTTTCCAACACGCTTCGCATGGTCAGCAGCTCTTTTGGGGCTCGAATCGTATCGCGCGCCCTCGTGAATTATGGGGTGTAATGGGCAAACATCTAAGCTCAGACCGCCATTTCGCCGATATTGTGGCGTTGGATGTTAGCAGTCACTTCCCTATGCGCCACCCTCTGTTCAACTTTGATGTGTTGAACGAACTACTGATCACCGCGCTCGCCGATCCCACTGATGCGCATAATCAACAACTGGCTGCGTTTACGCTGCCACATGTCGTGGCCGATGGTGAGATCTTGTCGGTGCTGCTTCGCTTACCTCAGCATGAAACACTCGATCATTTACTGGCATATATGCGTGCTCGGGGCAAAGGCAACCCGCTGAGTTACTTACAGCAATACGATTGGGGAGAAACCAAGCGTACCTTGTATCGTTCGCTCGAAGGTTTGCTAAAAAAACTGCATGGCCGCCTAGCGGAAATGAGTCGCCAAGCGAACAATAAGCAATACACCTATCTGTCGAAAGACATTATCGACGTCCACGCCAAGGCCATCGATAACTACACCCAAGCATTATTGGATACGCTGACGAGCGTCTTTAATGTTCTGCAAGACAAAGCCAACACCTTGTTTGCGGATAAGGCCAATGTTTCGGTTACGGGTTCGCCAGACAGTCAATATCCGGCCTCGGGTGGCAGTATTCGGGCGGTGGTTAATACGGCCCAAACGATTGATCTCAGTGAGCAAAAATGGCTCAAGGTGCGACTGCACTATGACGATCCTTGGAAAACCCCTGTTTACGCGTCGAATTTGACGGTCAAAGCCAACGGCAGTGTCCATGCCGATAAACTGGCTCTGCAAGCGTTACCTGATCGAAGCTCAGTGTCCATCACTAAAGAGCACGCCGAAGAAACCGAAAAAGTGCAAGGCGGCGTGGTGGCCGTAACGGATTTGCCCCCGAATACGGATACAGTGACGGTGGAGTTCAATAGTGAAGCGGGTCTTGAGAAACAAATTCAAAGTAGCCGTAATATGATTGAAGCGCGCCTAGACAGCGTTTACGTGCAAGTTTCAGAAGCGATGGACCCGTTCTTGAAAGAATGGAAAGATCGTGGTTTGAGCTGTTTAGCTGATGGGGTTGAAGATGGCATTGTCGACTGGGGTAACGACTTTATGGATATGTTCACGCCTAAGTTTTGGTCGTCACTAGGGGATTCGATTTGGGAAGTCGGCACCTCGACCTTTGATGCAGGAGCTATATATGCCAAAGACTTCATGGACTCAGTCGAAAAGAGTGTCGACAAGCAAGTAAAAGCGGGCCGAAGTTGGTATCTAGCTAACACGAACACCGCCCCTAGCGATTTGTCTCTCGTCCAAGCCGTGGATTTGTTCGGCAAAGCGGCCAGTGACGCGGAGGAGCGGGTTGGGAAAAACTTGCATGACAATGGCGAACGACTCAAACAAAAACTCACCGAGTTTTATCATGAGGTGGATAACGCCGTTGACCGTGCGCGTCTAATAGGGAAATACCACAAAGATATTTTGGCGCTACCGAGTGAGATCGCAGCCAATAATGCGCCTGCTATTCAACATTTCATTGATACAGCACTAATGGAAATCGCGCCAGATAGGGCAAAAGAAATTAAGCAGAGCCAAGCGTTGCCCAAAGCAATGGCGCTGATGCGTGACCCTTCCGCAGCGCTCACCTACAGTGCCTACGTGATGATGATACTCGATGCCATTCCGCCAAACTTCTACACCTATTACGGCGGAAAGTTGGGTATTTACATACTGCTAGAAGTGATTTTAGAGGTGATCATCGGATTCTTCACTTTAGGTGCTGCGGCGGAAGCAAGATTTGCCCTACTCATGGCCAAACTGGCGCAAAAAGCACGCAAAGTGAAAACCATCGAGGGAGCCGAAAAGGCTTACCATGCCTTTTGCGATGGCCTAAAAGAACTGGGCCGTATATTGGGCGATTTAGAAGAGCTGGCCAATAAGCTGATCAAACGCCCTGAGCGAAAAATTGAAGGCCACCCAGATACCACCTTGTCACAAGAAATAGAAAGTAAGAAACGCCACGGTAAGTGTAGGTTCTGTCATAGTTCAAAGCACAAGACGCCGAAGCTATACCGTGGTGAATTGGAGGCGAAATAACAAATGAGCATAGTCAGTGTCGTTCAAGACGAAGCGTCAAAGGTTTCTGTACATGGTATTCTAAAAAGGGATTACAAGTACCGAACACAGTGGAAAGCCCGCGTCAAAAAATGGAACGAAACAGAAGGGCGTCACCCCTTTCATCATGGCATTGATATGGATACGCACCATTTGATTTCGGTGAATGCTATGAAAGATTTGAGTGATGATATCAAAACTGCTTTGAAAGAAAAAGGCTACAATATTAACGGTTTAGGCAACCTTGTTGGGATACCCGCAACGCTTGAAGGTGCATGTCATCTAAGGACTCAGCTCCACCGTACAAAACATATATTCAGCGAAGACCAGTACGGAAAAAATAAGGACTTTGATTACCACAAAGAAGTGAGAGCACGAATAAAAGAGGCAGCTGCAAGTATCCGTAAATGCTACGGTACGAGCGAGGTAGAACCAAGTAAGCGCGCCATTCATACTCAAGTTATGGACAACATAAGCCAAAAGTTACTAAAGGGTATTGTAAAGTTCCGTATACCCCTTACATCGATCTTCAATAACTTCAATCCCGAAGATACTCCCTATAAAGGGTGCCGAGGGGTATCGAGCATTCCTCAAGCATTGATTGCTACCCAATGTTGTGACGGTGACCATGCTGGAGAAAGCAATTTTAGAAAGAATGGGCCAAACGAACTGCGCGACAGCGTGGTGGACTTTAGCCACAAGTGGGAACTAAAGAGAACATTATGAGCACATTTGAAAACGAATATTACTTATTGATTGATACACCGTTTCGCGAGAGTTTCTTAGAACTGGTTGGTATCAAAGGTGCAGGAGCCCGTTTTTATGAAACCGACCAACTTGATTACGGTGATGGGCCTGTATTTTTTGGCCAAGCATTTAAAGAAGATATGCCGTTTAAACTGAGTAATGTCCAAATGGACGGTGGCGCTCCTATTGTATCTAAAGAGATTGCCGAGGTTATAGGCCAGTACAACATTGAAGGTTTCCAATTGTTTCCTTCTATCATCGTGGGCGACGATGGTGAGTGGCACGAAGACTTCTACTATTTCAATAGCTATAAACGACTTGATTGCGTAGATTTCAAAAACAGTGAAGTTGAAGATTATGATCCTGATTCCCTAATTGGTCAGGAGGTTATTAAATACAAATTGAGAGCTGATGTGTTGGAAGACATAAAAGAAGAACGAAGGTTGATCATCATGCTGGATCAGGTTTTCGGTCCTAAGTTGTTGGTACACGAGAAACTGGTCGACCAATTAGCCCAGTTTAATATTGAGGCATTTACCTTCTACAAGCTCAGTGAGTATGAACTAGGAATGCAGTATAAAGGCTAGCAAACAGCCCTGCATCAGCCATTATCTGTCTTAATTAATTAATTAAATATATAAATAAAAATTTATTGTTGTGTACTAATGAGAAATGTTGAAGATGAATATTATATCGTTCGGAATGTGTATAACGAGAAAACTGTTTACCTAGATGCCACAGGCCAAATTTCAGAGCGTTTGTATACCGATAGTGAAGTGGGATATGGGGATGGGCCATTAATTTTTGATGCTAGTTTTTATAGCTATATGGATAAAGGCGAAGAGGAAGCTTGTTATAAAGATGGGCACATGGATGGTTCGTTTCCAATTGTATCTCAGCGATTGTATGAAAAGTTATCTGAATATGAAACAGATAACTTTCGCCTACTTCCTTCTATAATTTCAATGACGGATGGAACCTATAGAGATGGGTATTATTTCTTTAATGTGATTGAGAAAATGGACGTTATTGACTTGAAATTAAGTGAAGTATTGAATCCTGACACTATCCTTCTTTATCGGTTGAATAAGTTTAAACTACAAAGCGAGAAACTAGACAAGATTCCAGAAAAAGAACGACTGGTGATAGTCCCAAAAGGTGTGATGGGGTCTCCAATGATTGTTCACAAAAAAATAGTGGATATTTTCCGAAGTATGAATGTAGAGAGTGTCCAATTTTTTCCTCTCACAAGCTATTCGTTTGGTGATGAATATAGCTAGCGATAATATGAATAGTTTTTGACGATAAATACTGGCTATTGATTGATACCCCATTTAGGGAGATCTGCTTAGAACCTGACTCTTCTACACAAATATATGTAGGGCGGAACTTTTCATTATATTAGTGATCTGACCTTACAAACCCACTCATCACACTGTTTTTTTTATGTCAATTTTTAATCCTGATCAATGGGCTGCTGATCATTTTAAACGCGCTAATTTAGGCGATAAACGTAGAGCTGAAAGGTTAACACGTGTTGCTGCGCAGATGGCGACGGGAAGTGGACAATCCCTTGCACGAACTTGCCTCGGGGATGAGGCCAAACTAGAAGGAGCTTACAGGTTGATTCGTAACGATAAGGTCTGCCCCTCTGTGATTAGAGCAGCAGGTTTTGAGCACACCGCTCAAGTGGTCGTCGATATCCCAGAAATACTGGCTCTCGAAGATACCACCTCATTGAGCTATAAACATAGTGTGGCTCCAGAGCTAGGAAAACTGGGCAAACTGACGGATAAATCACGAGGTTGGTGGGTTCACTCCGTCATGTTACTTGATAGTCATACGTCTAGGACTTTGGGATTGATTTTCCAAAAAAATGGGAGTTGAAGATCAGAATATGAGAAATTATGAAGAAGAATACTATATCGTTCGTTTGAATAATGATGAGAGTGTATTGAACTTAAAGCCTGCAAGTAATATGGGTTTTCGTGATCATGTCGATGATAAGCTAGATTTTGGTGATGGTCCAATCTTCTTGGAAAATGACTTTAAAGGAGAGGTACCATTTTTATTAGGAAGTGCTCATTTGGAAGGGAATCTTCCAGTGGTCTGTCGTAGTATTTACGAATCCTTAAGAATATTTTCCATTGACGGGTTTCAGCTTTTTCCGGCTGTTATTGTAGGGGATGACGGAGAGTTGCATGAAGATTTCTTTTTCTTCAATATCTACAAAGATTTGGACTGCATCGATTTCAAGGCAAGTGATGTGGAAGACTATGAGCCTATGAACGAGTTTCATGTTGTGGATTCTTATGTGCTTAATAATAAGTTGCTATCTAATATAGATGAAGAGAAAAGGTTGATTATCCGTCCATCTTGCACAT
The DNA here is from genome assembly GCF_050337555.1 of Vibrio profundum. Taxonomy (NCBI): domain Bacteria; kingdom Pseudomonadati; phylum Pseudomonadota; class Gammaproteobacteria; order Vibrionales; family Vibrionaceae; genus Vibrio; species Vibrio profundum. The sequence continues at coordinate 4,408 of NZ_JAKJTA010000027.1, read as the reverse complement.
CTGAAGGAGAAATATTTATTCATCAAAGGATTGTTGATATTCTGGATAAAAACCGAGTGGATGGTTTTTCATGGTACAAATTGTCAGAATATGAAAGCGGCAATGAATTTTTTCTTTAAGTTTTAGAGTTGTTACATTTTTAAATTATTCTGGTTTTCTTTAGTCTATATTAAAGCCGTATCTGATAAGGGAATTTTCTACATGTTCATAATAAGAAAGGACAGGCACCAAAAGTACGGCTTTCAACCAACAACTGGCCGCGTTTACGCTGCCAAGTGTCGTGGCCGATGGTGAGATCTTGCTGGTGCTGATTCGCTTACCTAAGCATGAAACACTGGGATTATTTTCTAGCGTATATGCGGGCTCGGGGAAAGGGTAACCCGCTTAGCTACTTACAGCAGCACGATTGGTGAGAAACTAAGCGTACCTTGTATCGCTCGCTCTTAAAAAACCGCATGGCCGCCCGGCGAAAATGAGTTGTGAGATTAATTTCTCACCAAGTTGGAAGTTACAGAGGCGATTATGAAAAGTTTAGAAGAACAATATTATATTTTATTAGATAAGCCGAACCGAGAGAGTTTTCTAGAGCTTAAAGGTATAAAAGGTGCAGGTTCCCGCCATTATACATTCAAGAAGTTGGATTATGGTGATGGACCACTATTTTTCGAGAACGCATTGAAAGGTAATATGCCATTCTACCTTAGCAATGTTCAAATGGATGGTGGTATTCCTGTCGTGTCAAAGGATATAGCTAAAGAAATTGAAAGGTATAACATTGAAGGTTTTCAGTTATTTCCTTCTATTATTATTAGCGATGATGGTCAATGGCACGAAGATTTCTATTACTTTAATCTATATAAGAAGGTTGACTGCGTTGACTTTTTTAAAAGTGAAGTTTTGGGGTATGATCCTAATGAAATGTTAGGTCATGATGTGGTCAAATATCACCTTAATAATGATGTACTAAATAATATTAATGAAGAGTCTAGACTTATAATTAAACTTGATAACGTATTTAGTCGTTCAGTAATTGTGCATGAAAAAATAGTTAATATATTTATGAAGTTCAATATTGATGCATTTGTTCTTTACAAGCTAAGTGAATATAGACAAGGTATGGAATTCATAAACCAGCAATCATCCTAATGTTAAATCGTATCGAGGATATTGAGCATTGTCGACTACCACCTTTACTATTCCCTAAACTTTTGTCTTAGTAGTATTATAGAGAGAGTTATGTTAATTCTTGAAGAAGAATCAATTTACCTTGATAATTTCTTCACAGAAGAAATGTTATTTAAGTTTAATCATGTTCAGATGGATGCTGGATAGCCAGTCGTTTCGAAAGAGACGGCTTAAGCTATCGAAAGTTAAATGTTGGATTTATTTAATTGATTATGGTTATTTTTCCTGATCATCACGGTCGTTGTCAGACTCAAAGTCTTCACTATCATATAGTGAAGGAGCTGGAATAGATAGGATCTATCACAGTTCGAATAAAAGTGGAAATAAGAAAGTAAGTACGAATTGGATTCCTAAGGTAGGAAGATGAATCAATATAACGACCAATATTACATTGTTTTTGAAAAATATTCTGATGATACACTCTATTTAGTTACTCATGATCGTTCTGATTATAGGAACTATGAATATACTAAACTTGTGTATGAGGAACCAATGTTCTTTGAAAATGGTTATAAGGATAAAGATCTGATTAGAGGGGTTTCTCGTCCGATTAAAAATGCTCACCTTGATGTCACATATCCAATCATCTCAGATGAAATTAAGAGATCATTAGGAGAGGTGGAAAATCGAACATTTCAGTTTTACCCTTCTATAATTGTTGATGATAAAGGTGACTATCACGACGATTATTGGCTATTTAATATCTTTGAACAATTAGATGTATTAGACATCGATAAATGTCATATTCGTAATTATCGCTCTGATCGAGATGTTCAAAAAATTCAGAAATATTATTTAAGCAATGAGAAGGTATCTTTAATTCCGCTAGAGGGAAGATTGGTGTTTATGCCGGAGTATAGCGATGTTGGTCACGTTATGATTCATGAATCTTTGGTTCGGAAAATTAAAGGTCATAATGTAGATACACTACAGTTCATTAAGGTATCAGATTGGGAGATGGGTTCTCAGTTTGTTGATTAAATATAATTATTTGTGGCCATAGCGTAGTAACGCTAACATTTAAGATAATGATGGTTGTTGGTTAAGAGTCCAGTGATGGAACCAACGAATTAGAGATAACTGATTAATGTTCTCAGTCACTCTATCCAGTATAGGCTCTGATTTTGATAATCAGTTACGTGTAAGATTAAGAATGTACGAAGGGTATATAATTGAGTAAATATAACGAGCAATATTATCTTGTTTTTGAAAATTATGATAATAATACACTATACCTGTCAACTCATGATCGCTCCGATTATAGAAACTACGAATACACCAAACTTGCGTATGGTGAACCTATGTTTTTCGAAAATGGATACAAAGAAAAAGATCTAAAGCAGGGGATCTCTAGACCGATAAGAAAAGCTCACCTTGACAGCACCTACCCTGTTGTTCTCGATGAAGTTAAAGTTTCATTGGGGGATGTGGAAAATGATAATTTCCAGTTTTACCCATCCATTATTGTTGATGATCACGGGGAGTATCATGATAACTATTGGGTGTTTAATGTTTTTAAAAAGTTGGATGTTCTTAATATACAAAAGTGTGAAATTGATGACTTTGATCCTGCTGACGATGTACATGCAGTCGATAGATATTATTTAAGTGACGAAAAAATGATAAATATCCCTAAAGAAGAACGCTTGGTTTTTAAACCAAAATTCAGCGATGTAAGTCATATTATGATTCACGAAAGTGTTGTGGAAGTCTTCAATCGGCATCATGTAGGCACTCTTAATTTTGTTAAAGTATCTGATTGGGTTATGGGGCTTCAGTTTGTTGATTGAAGCTAATTATTTTTGGCCTTAACGTAGTAACTCTAACATTTAAGATAATGGTGATTGTTGGTTAAGAGCCCGGTGATGGAACCAACAAGTTAGAGATAACTGATTAATGTTCTCAGTCACTCTACCGTACATAGGCTCTGTTCGCGAAAGCCAGTGCGTGTAATCGTATGAAGGGTATATGATTGAGTAATTATAATGAGAAATATTACATTGTTTTTGAAAAACATTCTGATGATACACTCTATTTAGTTACTCATGATCGTTCTGATTATAGGAACTATGAATATACTAAACTAGTGTATGGGGAACCAATGTTCTTTGAGAATTCCTATAAGGATAAAGATCTGATTAGAGGGGTTTCTCGTCCGATTAAAAAGGCTCATCTTGATGTCACGTACCCAATTGTTTCTGATGAAATTAAGAGATCATTAGGAGAGGTGGAAAATCGAACATTTCAGTTTTACCCTTCTATAATTGTTGATGATAAAGGTGGCTATCACGACGATTATTGGGTGTTTAATGTATTTAACCAACTTGATGCCTTAGACTTGGACAAATGCAGGATTGACGACTTTGATCCAGATGAGTCATGCCACGATATAGAGAAATACTTTCTTAGTAGCGAGAAGCTTTCGTTGATCCCGGAAAGTGAACGATTGGTTTTTATGCCTGACTACAGCGATGTAGGGCATGTTATGGTGCATGAAAGCTTGGTTAAAGTATTTAAAGACCACAATGTAGATACGCTCAATTTCGTAAAAGTCTCAGACTGGGTTATGGGATACCAATTTCGGGATAAAGCTTAATTCATGTATGTTTCATGGGCTGGATCTTACTCTAAACGCCAAAGGTATTGAAAATTAAGCGTATGAACACATTTGAAGATGAATATTACCTATTGATTGACACACCGTTTCGCGAGAATTTTTTGGAATTGGTGGGTATCAAAGGGGCAGGAGCCCGTTTTTACGAAACGGACCAACTCGATTACGGCGATGGGCCGATATTTTTTGGTCAAGTGTTTAAAGAGGATATGCCATTTAAGTTGAGTAATGTTCAGATGGATTCAGGAAATCCCGTGGTTTCAAAAGAGATCGCTGATGTCATCGCTAAATACAACATTGATGGATTTCAGCTGTTTCCAGCTATTATCGTGGATGAAAACGATAAATGGTATGAAGACTTTTATTACTTCAATGTCTATGAGCGATTAGATTGTGTCGATTTTGAGAATAGTGAAGTGGATGATTATGATCCAGATTCTATCATTGGTCAGGAAGTCATTAAATTCAAATTAAGAGCTGATGTACTAGAAAACATAGAAGAAGAGAGGAGGTTGATCGTCATGTTAGACGAAGTTGTTGAAGCTCCTTTACTGGTTCACCAAAAGTTGGTCGACCAATTGGTTCAATTTAATATTGAAGCCTTTACTT